>CALDSP010000084.1 GCA_937924465.1 uncultured Leptospiraceae bacterium | reverse complement strand
GGCTAGGTAGTGAGATCCTGATTCTTCATAGTAAATAAGCTCTGATCCTTTGTCAGAAGAGGGGTCACCGTAGCTTATAATTGTAAAGATCCCACCGCTAGTTGGTTGTTTGTCAATATTAACCCAAGCACACAACGTCCTAGTGTTATTGCTCGTGGGAATTCCTGTTAGATCACTTAAGAAAAGATAGTTACTTCCATCAAAAGTAAAAGCTTCATTGGAAATTCCATAACGGCTTGTACTAGTAAAAGAAGTGCTAGTAGCGGCAATACTCCTATCTCTTGCATAATCAGAAAGACCTCTTCGCAATGGGAAATAAGCATTCAATCCCAAATCTCTTACTTTTGCAATTTTATTAGAAACGCTTAGGTAAAGATTTTTACCATCACTTGTTATAGAATTTGCAGTAGTGAAACCTGCGTTAATTCCAAATCCAAGGGTATCTGTTCCAGTATATTCACTTCCAGCAATGGTAGAGGTATATTTATCTGAAATACGAACTTTTCGAATTCGGGATATGTTTTTATCAAACACAAAAAGATTTGTTCCGTCACTCATTATAGAAGTTGGAAAATCAAAATTGGGACTTTTTCCATCATGAGAACCACTTGTAGAGTCAATTCCTGCAAAAACTGTACTTGTTCCAGTTGTTTTATTTACCTTATAAATTTTATAGTCATCGCAAACAACATAAATGTCGTTTGCAACAAGAGTTAAGTCTAAAGGTTTTACAGAAAGAGTAGAAAGAGTTGTAACTTGTTTGGTTGAAAGTTTGATTTTCTTAATTTTTTTGTTATTAAAATCACCAACATATAAAAAGTTTTCATCAAGTGCAATAGACCTTGGCTCATTAAACTTTGCAGCAGTTCCTACTCCGTCGGCATCTCCAGATGTAGAACCTGCTATAGTAGAGACTTCGTAACTTCCATTGAGTCTTATTCTGCGAATATTATGGTTTCCCACGTCTGTTACATAAAGATAAGTTCCATCTGTAGCTAAACCAAAAGGCCATTCAAATTTTGCGTTTGTCCCAATACTTGAATCTAAGTTGCCACTGGTTCCATCTCCTGCTATAGTGATTGTATTTCCACTTGTGTCCATTCTACGAATGCGTTTGTTTCCCGCATCGGCTATATAACCATAATCTTTTGCAATTACAATTCCTCGGTTTGAATTAAACTTAGGGCTTGTGCCATCGGCATAACCAGATGTACTTCCATAGTAACTTACATATTCTCCACGATACAAGCGAATATCTATGGGTTCAGGAGGATCAGTTTGTATTCTGTTGCTAAGTAAGTAACCATCTACACAATTTACATCAAGATTAAGGTCAGTATAGCCTGTAAAAGTTCCTGCTGCAGGTGTAGTATTACTTAAAATGGCACAAACTTTTCCTTCTGGTTGGCTTAAAATAGTGAGTTCGTAAGTGTTTCCATTGGCTAGAATATATCCACTTGCATAATTCAAAGTTGTTGAGACAATAGAAGTAGGAGAGCCTCCATTTACACTGACGCCCAACGTCATGGTGAGAGAGCCAAGTCCGGCAATGTTTCCAATGACTCGATTTTTAGGTGCAGTAGTAAATCCAGACGTGAACGGCACATTTGTATTTCCCGCAAGATCCTGCATGTTGTTTATGGTAACTGTGTGGGATTGATTGTATTCTAAACTAGAAGTTGGAGTGAAACGAGGAGTTTTGCTATCAATGGTGCTTACGGTGCCTGTAACACTCATTGAACCCGTGACTGTAAAATTTGTAGTATTAAAAGTTGCAGTATTCATGTCTTCACTAAATTCTACTTGTACGTAACTACTAGGCATTACTCCAGTTGCTCCATTATTTGGAGTAATACTTGTAACCACAGGTCTTGCTCCATCTGTTTCTGTAAGTGTTGCTGTGTATATGATTCCCACGGTCCCGGAAGGTCCACTTGCTAAGGGGTTGCTAGAGGTAGTAACATCGGGCTTGGCTCCTGTATCGTAAGTTGTTCCTTCATCAAATTTTAGGTATATGGTATTATCATTTGCTGTATCTGTATAAGTTCCACAAGTGAAAGAAGTTCCATGATGAAGTCTTACATTTGAGTAACCTGCTACAAGCCAATCGGAAGTAACACTTCCTAAACTATTGGCAATATAACCCGGAAAAGTAGAATCAGTAATGTCATTTACAAATTGTAGACGATAATGGTCAATTTTTCCATTTCCATCACAATCTATAGTCAATGCAGACGTAATAGCAATTTCATTATCTAAAATAGTAGCAGTTTGTGTAGCTCCTCCTGTAATTGTAGAATTCACGGGAGAACTCATAGTAATTGTAAAGTTTTCACTTCCTTCAGTAAGTAAGTCGTTTGTAATACTAATAGGATAAGTAAAACTAGTAATTCCTGCCGGAATAGTAATGACTTGGCTTACAACTGCAGTGTAATCACTTCCTGCTGTGGCTGTTCCATCGGCTGTGTTCAAGGTTACCGTTACAGGTAAGCCTGAGGCGGTATCTAGACTTAGAGCTAGCCCATACGTTCCTACTGCCTCTGAAAAACTTACAGATGTTCCAGAAGTAAAACTCACTTGAGGCAAGGGATCATCATTTTGAATTGTAAGTGTATGCAGATTAATAGTCCCTAGACTTGCGTTGGTTGCTGAAGAGAGTTTAATCACAATAGTTTCATCATTTTCGTACAACGTGTCGTTTACAATTGTAAAGCTAAGGTTGATTGAGGTAGAGCCAGCTAGAATTGTGACCGGAGAACTAGGAGAATAAGAATAGTCTGTTCCACCTCCTGTAGCCGTGGAAGAAGTTTCAATAGTAAAGTTCACAGTGCTATCTAAACCACTTACTGCACTTTGTTGTATAGTGACCGTAGCTGTTCCTATATTTTCGTTTACAGATTGAGAGGCCACATTAAATTCAACAGTAGGGGCAGTATCGTCATTCATAATTGTATAAGTGTGAGTTGTATTAGTTCCAAGACCAGCATTTGTGGGAGTACTCAAGGTTACAAAAAAAGTTTCATTTGCTTCATACATTGAATCGTTGGTAACATTTACTATAATAGTTTGAGAAGTAGTTCCGGGAGGAAATGTTAAAGTGCCAGAGGTAGAGGTATAATCTGTTCCTGCTAGGGCTGTTCCATTGTTTGTGGCATAATTTACTGAAACTGTCTTTTCAGAAACAGAAGATAAAACTACAGTAAGATTTACTGCTATAGAAGATTCTAGCCCACTACTTGAGGCATTGGCAAATTCTACTGTAGGAGGTGGATCATTATCTAAAATAGTAAGTGTATGAGTGGTAATTGCACCTAACGTAGCATTGCTTGGAGTTCCTAAATCTAAAATAATTGTTTCATCATCTTCATCTCTAGGGTCATCTACAATATTTACAACAACATTTGCTGTTGTACTACCTGCAGGAATAGTGACTGAACTTAAAGGAAGAGAATAGTCGCTACTGTTTGTTGCTGTAGAACTAGTATTTATGGTTATGGGAACTGTTACGTCCAATCCACTAATTGTAGATAAGTCAATTTGGATATTTGCTGTTATTCCATTTTCAGAAATAGAACTTGTACTTGTGTTAAAACTCACTTGTGGAGGGGAATCGTTGTTTTGAATTGTGTATGTATATGTCATGTGAGTACCAGCAATAGCACCAGAGACAATATTTAAAGTAATGATAACTGTTTCATTATTTTCATATAACGTATCATCAATGACGCTCAACGTAAGATTTTGAGTAGTAGGTCCTCCATTTGTAAATACTAAACTTCCACTAATTGTATAATCACTTCCTTCAGTAGATGTTCCAGAAAGAATATAATTAATTATAGCATTTTCTGTAAAAGACAAACTAACAGGTATGTTTACACTTCCCACAGATTCTAGTCCACTATCACTCGCTTGAGCAAAACTTACACTAGGTAAATTTTTTACTTCAATAATTAAAGTAGTAGTAGCACTGCTTGTTGGATTAGAAGCTGTGACTGTATAAGTTGTGGGAGAGGAAAGCACTATTGGAATTCCTACTATACTACAGTTGTTTTGCAAAGAAAGTCCAGAAGGAAGACTAGGAGAAATTTCACAAGATTGAATCGTTCCATTTACGTTGGGTGAAATTGTATAAGAACCACCTAATCCCAAAACATAAGTAGAACTAGGATAAGAAATACTGATAGGTTGGGCTACTGTAATTTGGATTTCAGTGCTTTTGGATTGAAAAAAGTGTCGCGCTGTGATTGTGTAAGTCTTTTTATTTACAATTTCTAAAGGTATTCCATAAATTATACATTCTGAAGAAAGATTGAGTCCAAGAGGTAAATTTTCAGAAGAGGAACAAGAGCTTACAGTTCCTTTCAGAATAGGTTTAATTTCTGTAGGAGATCCAAATTCCAAATTATAGTTTGCTTGGGGGTAGCGAATGGAAATCTCTTCACTATCAAAAAAAAGAGGAACAAAATGTAAAACTTTCCTTCCTTCCATTTTAGCACAGTTGGCCAAAATGAAAATGGGGAGTGAAATTAAAAAATTACGCATTTCAGACACTCCTTATAATATTTAACTATTTAGGAAAATATTTTTTTCAATAAAAACAAGACACTTTTATTAGACTAAAAAAAAATAAAAAATTTACTAAGCAAGGTTTAAATTTCTACAATTCCCGATTTTATAGCAAATTTTACAAGTTCAGCTACATTGTGAATATTAAGTTTTTTCATGATGTTTTGTCTGTGAACTTTTACAGTCCTTAAGGCTATTCCTAGTTCTTTAGAAATTTCTTCATTGGATTTTCCTTCTCCAATGTGCTTAAGGATTTGCCGTTCTCGGTGGGTTAAAATGGAAAAAAGTTTACTTTCTTCAGACTCTAAGTTTCTTTTTCGTTTTCCTTGTTGTTCTAAGTTCGAAACTATTTTAGTAGTAATACGAGGACTCAAATAGCGCTCATTTTGTTTGACGGCTTCAATTGCGCGTATTAAATCATCACCGGCATCATCTTTGAGTACGTAAGCATGAATTCCTAGTTTTAAAAGTTGTTGAACATATTCTTCATTGTCATGTCGGGACAATATGATTATTTTAATATTGGGATAATTTTTACGAATATTTCTCGCTACCTCTACTCCATTCATTTCAGGTAAAGATATATCTAACAAAACTAAATTAGGTTTTAATTCTTCGATTTTTTCTAGAGCGGTTTTTCCATCTCCTGCTTCACCAATAATTTTTAGGTCGTTTACTTGATTGAGAATAAGTTTTAAACCCTCTCGCAAAATAGCATGATCATCAATAAGAAATGCTTTCATGATAGTGGTAACCAAATTTGAATAGAAACCCCTTTGGAAAGAGCAGAGTAAATTTCGAACTTCCCTCCTAAACCTTCTACTCGAAATTTCATATTGTTTAGACCTAATCCTTTCAAATTTGTTTTCTGTGTCAAATCAAATCCTATTCCATCTTCATCAACTTCAATAAAAATTTTCCTACCTGTACTGAAGAAGTGAAATTTTACTTGTTTTGCTTTAGAATGTTTGATTATGTTTGTGCATACTTCTTGGATAACTCTGTAAATTGCAAGTTTGATTTCTTCTTTTGGTTCTTTGTAAATTTTATATTCCCAGTGGACTTTTATATTTTCTGAAAACATATTTTTTATAAGAGAGTATAAAGCAGTTTCTAGCCCAAGTTCTTTTAAAACAGAGGGATACAAATTGGAGTAAATTTCTCTTAACTCTTGGCTAGTTTGATCAATTAGCTCAATTGCTCTATGAAACTTTTCTTGAGAGTTTTTTTTAGAATTGTAGTAAGCGTTTAAATTGAGCTTTGCGGCTAAAATGGTTTGTCCTACAGAATCATGAAGTTCACGAGCAATTTTTTGTCTTTCTGTTTCTTGAAGTTTGATTAATTCTGCATAAAGTTCCTCAATTTTTTTTTCTAAACTTCTAGTTTCTGTAATATCTCTCAAGATAATTCCTAAGTCATCTTCTATTTGGAAAAGAGAATAACCAAAAATTTTTTCTCCTATTTGAAGCTCCTTGTTTTGAACTTTACTTTTTTGAGATTTTTGTAAATTTTTTTTAAGTTCTTTTTTTTCTTTGTTGCTCAATGTAAAAATATCTAAAAAATTTTTACCTATCAAAATTTCTCCCTTTTTGGCAAATTCTTTTTTAAAGGGTTCATTGACATACTTGACTTCAAAGTTTAGGTTCATTGTAGCTACAGGAGGTAATCCCGATAAAAGTTTGTGATAATATGAATTAATGTGTTCAAACATTTTTTCATTTTCTTTTTTTCGCGTAATATCAACAAATAAAGCTTCATATAAATACCCATCCTTTGTTTTTTCATAGGGAATAAAAAGAATTTGCAAATAAGTTTCTTTTTCTTCTTGGGAAAAATTTATTTCAGAAAATATAGGTTCTGAGGATTGTTTACTGTGAATAAAAATTTCAGTGATTCCAATTTTTTGGAAAAAATTCGAGTGAATGGACTGAAAATGAATTTCATTTTTAGCACCAAAAATATTTAAAAAATATGCATTATAGCTTAATATGTTTCCATTTTCATTTAAAGTTAAAAGTCCAATTGGAGAAATTTCAAAAAGAAATTCTGTAATTTTTGGATCTTTTGGAAATACTGTGTCCATTGAGTATATTTTTTTAATTTGTTAAGAATAAGAAACAAAATTTTTAAAGTAATCTTTAACTGAGTAATTCAAATATAATATCTTGCATGGCTTATATTAAAAACAAATTGTAAAATTTTATGTACCATAAAAACTTGAAAAAAAATTTTATGCCTAGAGGAAGAATTTCATGATTCAATTTTTTATTGCTACTTTTTTTCTGTTCTTGAGTGTTTCACTCTATGCAGACAGTCCCTGTAAAGGTCTTAATGAGTCTAGTTGTAAGGCAAATTCAGAGTGTACTTGGGTTTCTGGTTATACCCGTAAGGACAATACAAAGGTAGATGCTTATTGTCGTGCAAAACCCGGAAAAGGGGATGACGATGACAAAGAAAAACCAAAAAAATCTGAAAAAGACGAAGAGACAACTACTAGTGATAAACCCAAGAAAGAAAAGAAAAAGGACAAAAAACTAACAGAGGAAAACGAAGAGCGTAAAGAAAAAAAGTCCAAAAAACGAAAAGAAGATAAAGAAGACAAGGGAGAAAAAAAATCTAAAAAGTCAAAAAAAGATAAACAAGAAAAAGAAGGTAAAAAATCTAAAAAGAAAGACAAAGAGGAAAACAAAGAAGACTAATCTTTGGAAAGAATTGTATTCTTTCGTAAACAACAAAACTGGGAAGAAGAAATTACCCTTCTTCCTAGTGAAATTTCCCATTTAAAAGCCCTTAGGATTATTCAAAGCAAAAAACCATTTCAAATTGAATTCCGAGATGGATTCGGAAATTCTTATGTTTATTTTTTTACGTTAGGTGACAAAAGGGGCTATAAAAAAGAAACTATTTCTAATTCTGTTATAGATGAAAATTTAATTGTAGCTATGCCCATTCCCCAAGCTGGAAAGCTAGAATTTTGGTTACAAAAGGGAACAGAACTTGGGATTTCTGAATTTCATTTTGTAAATATGTTTTATTCCGATAGAAAAGATCTAAATTTGCAAAGATGCGAAAAAATTCTTATGGAATCTTCTTCCCAATGCAAACGGCATTTACTCCCTAAAATCTTTACTTTTTCCAATTTAGAAGAATATTTCAATCATTGTTTTAGCTATAATTTTTTTTACTTGCATCCTTATAGTAAAACTTC
>CALDSP010000083.1 GCA_937924465.1 uncultured Leptospiraceae bacterium | reverse complement strand
AAATAGAATCTCGCCCTACTCGGTTAAACCCTTGGCAGTACAACTTTTTTATTGATTTCTATGGGCATGAGAAAGAAGAAACAATTCAAGAAATTTTAAAAGAACTTAGAGAAAAAGCAACTTTTCTTAGAATCTTAGGATCTTATCCTAGAGTAGATACTATAAATTAGAGAATCTTTATGTTTCAAAGAATTTTGATTTATGGATTTGGACTTATGGGAGCTTCTTTATCGCTTGCCATTCGTAAAAAAAATCTTTGTAAAAAAATTTCTTCAATTTTGAGAAATCAAAAAAGTTTAGAAGAAATCAAAACTCTCCATTTTCAAGATGAATTTTTACTAGAGGAAGATTTTCTTTCTAAAAATTTATGGAATGAATTTGATTTTATTATACTTTGTCTTCCAGTAAATACTATCCTTCAAAAAATACAAATTATTCCTTCCTCTTATAATGGAATTATTACAGATGTAGCCTCTACAAAAAAAGAAATTATTGATTTAGTTGAAAAGAAATTTCCAAGCTCTCATAATTATGTATCTTCACATCCAATGACAGGTTCAGAAAATTCTGGAGCTGAATTTGCAAGAGATGATTTATATGAAAACAAAGTTTGTATATTGACTTTTCCAAAAAACTGCAAATCCGAATCTAAAGAAAAAGTCCAAACATTTTGGAATCAGCTAAATTGTAGAACTGTGGAAATTTGTGCAGAAGATCACGATGAAATTTTAGCCTATCTTTCACATACTCCCCACATTTTGTCTGCTCTTATGGTCAATTGGAGTTTACAAAATGAAAAAGTACAGTCTTATACTCACTCTCTTAGCGTTCCACTCATTGGAGGTGGATTCAAAGATATGTCTAGGATTGCAGGTTCCAACCCTGAAATGTGGGAAGCAATTATCAAAACTAACTCTAACTATATTTTAGAGTCTTTAAAAAGTTATCATTTAGAATTAAAAAAAATAATTGATAATCTAGAAAATCCTAATTTTAATGATACATTTTGGAAATCTTATTTTAAAAAGGCAAAAGAAAATCGCTCTAAATTGTTAAAACTAGATTCATGAATTCCATACAAATTGAAATTAAAAGCCAGTTGAGTGAATTAAGAAAACTTAGAAAATATACAGAAGATTTTTATAAAGATATTGTAGATGAGATCGAACTCGACAGAATCCTTTTAGCTATTGAAGAAGCTGTATCTAATGTAATTTTACATGGATATAAAAACCTTGATGATGAAATTATCCAAGTTGAGTTAGGATATTCCGATACAGAAATTGTTATATGTATAAAAGACAACGCTCCTTTCTTTGATGGAAATAAAATCAAACTAGATCCAAAAGAAATCTTACAAAATGCTAGTTTTGGTTTAGGAATTTTTCTTATGAAAAAAATTATGAACATTCAATATGAGCCCAACCAAGGCGGAGGCAATTGCCTCTATATGAAAAAAATAAATTATTTGAAAAAGAAATAATTTATTCTTTAGAAGAAGATTCCTCTAATTGAAACTTAATTGGTCTTGCTGGAATAATGGTAGAAACAGCATGCTTGTAAATGAGTTGCTGCTTGTTATCGTTTTCAATTATAATAGTAAAATTATCAAAACTAGTAACCTTACCTTTTAAAGGAACCCCATTTAATAAGTAAACAGTAATTTCTATTTTTTCTTTTCTTGCTGTGTTTAAAATATGATCTTGAATGTTATTTTTAGCAGACATAAGAATTATCCGTATGGTTTTTATTTTTTGTGTAAGTTCTACTTATTTTACTCATTCTAGAATTCTTGCAAGCATAATTTAGAATAAATTTCACTCTCAAAACACGGATTCAGCAAGTCAGTGTTTTTAAACCAAGTCACTTGTCTTTTTGCATAATTTCTATGAGCTCTTGAAAATTGCTCAAGGGCAGTAGATTTTGAAATTTCTCCATTTAAATATTGAATTACAAAAGAATAACCGAGGGTTTCCAAAGCCGGACAATCTTTTCCAAATTTTTCTATAACTAGTTTTGTTTCTTCTTCAATTCCATTTTCAAACATTTGTATTGCTCTTTTATTGATTCTTTCATACAATTCGTTTCTTTCTCTTTTTAAATAGTAACCAAAAATTTTAGGATTGTATTTTTCTAGAAATCCAATTTCTTTTGTTTCAGAAACTTCTGACCATTTTCTTCCACTCAACGTAACTTCTAAAGCTCTTGAAATTCTATATTCATCATTTGGATGTATGCTTTTTGCAGATTTTTCGTCAAGTTCTTGAAGAGTTTCCCATTTTTCTTTTAAACTCATGACTTGAATTCTCTGTTTAATTTCACTAGAAATTTCAGGAACAACAAACATTCCAAATAAAAATGCTTTTAAATAAAAAAATGTTCCCACTGTTAAAATAGGAATTTTGTTTTGACTCCAAATCTTCAAGACACATTTTTCAGCTAATAAACCAAAGTCTTTTGCATTTATAGTTTGGTTTGGTTCTAAAAAATCAATCATATGATGAGGAATTTTTTGAATCTCTTCTATACTTGGTTTTGCAGTACCTAAATTTAAAAATTTATACACCTGACGGGAATCAAAACTTACAATCTCATAAATATCTTTTGGTAGTTTGGTACACAAAGAAGTTTTTCCTGAACCAGTTGCTCCTCCAAGAATAATTAAAATTTTAGAGTTCACTCCTCATCTAAAACAGGTTCCTCTTCCATTTCTACATCTTCCTCAAACTCTAGTTCTTCATCTAGAGGAACCACACCTTCCTCCTCCCCTACCTCAAACTCACTGTAACGCATTTTTGCGGCTCGAAATTTCTGTGCAGGCTTAGATTTTTGATCGGCTCCACAACTAGGACATATTGCTTGCGGTTTATTTAAATCATAAAATTTTTTTCCACAAGCATAGCAAGTATGTTTTTTTCCTAAAGGATTTAGTTCAGTAGAAATTTTTTCAGAGGATTTTAATTTGTTAGAAGATTTGGATTTTTTCGCAAGAGGTTTAGATTTACTTTTTGGTTTCTTTTCTGGTGTACTTTTCTTCTTTTTCATGTGAAAAAGTTTAATTGCAAAAAGCTATTTTTTTTGTAAACGGCTTTTTTAAAATTTTTTAAAATTAAATTCAAAAAAATAAAACTTTTTTCTAAACCGTCAAATAAATGGATGGTAAATATGATAAAAAGAACTTTGCTTTTTAGCCTTCTATTCTTTGGGTTTTCTTTCGGATTGCAAGCAAGCGACTGTATCAAGGCTTGTGAAAAATTTGTATCTTGCTCCGAAGAAATGAATAAACGTAAAGCCAGTGAAAGTGAAAGAGAAACTCTTTTACAACACTGCTCAAAAACCTGTGCAAAAAAAACTGCTCAAGTAATGGGCTGTTTTTCTCAAGGAACAAATTGTACCTCATACGCGCAATGCATTTTAAAACAAGCACAAGCTAAAAAGAAATAGTATGGAATTTCTTTTAAAATTAGAAAATCTCTTGCAAACTAGAAAACAAAACTTACCTGAAGACTCTTACACAACCCGCCTATTCCAAGGTGGGTTAGACAGAATCCTCAAAAAAGTAGGAGAAGAATCTGGGGAAGTTATTATTGCTTCAAAAAATTCTTCAAAAGAAGAACTCATTCACGAAATAGCCGATTTACTATTTCATATTCAAGTTCTACTTGTAGAAAAAAATATTTCTTTACAAGAAATTATTCATGAACTTGAACGGAGACATTTTCAAAAAGTTCAGAAGCAGTAATTGGTTTGTAAAATAAATAGTCTGCAATGTGAGAAATAGATCCCAATAAATTTTTATCTTTAATAGTTATGAGAATAATTTTAGATTGAGCGTATCTCTCTTTGAATTGTTTTAAAAAAACTTCAAAATTTGATTCAAAAACTTCTGTGATTAAAAAATCAATTTTTTGTTTTATTTGATCTTCATATTTTAAAAATTCTTCATAGGTGGAATAGCTAAATACTTTTTCAAAATGATTGAATGATAAATATTTAACAAGAGAATAGCGAACTTCTTCGTTTGGCTCCAAAATTAAAATGGTAGCATTTTTTGGTATAGTTATAGGAGTTTTTTTAGGCAATTTTTTTTTAAAAGATTCATCTTTCTCTGAAGCAATTAAAAGAAAAATTTTAAATAACGTCCCTTTCTCTACTTCAG
>CALDSP010000082.1 GCA_937924465.1 uncultured Leptospiraceae bacterium | reverse complement strand
TGAGAAGTTTTCATATAAAAGAAATCGTAGAAATCTTAGAAATGGAAAAATCTAAAATTTCTAGACATTTAAAAATCTTACAAGACGCAGAACTCATTTTTTCAAGAAGAGAAGGAATTTTACTTTATTACGATCTCAATTCTGACAGAGAAAAAACTTTTAAAAACTTTAAAAAAAATCCCGATAATTGTTTCTTGAACTACTTTATATGTAAAACTATAAAAGCCTATTTATTTTAAATAGTAGAAAAATAATTGACTTTTTTTTTCATTCTTTATATATAGAACTATGAAATTGCTACAATTTAAATTTATTTTTTTTGTAATCTTGTTTTCACTTCACGCTGAAACTATTATTTTAAAATCTGGAAAAGTAATTGAGGGACAAATTCTTTCTCAAAATCGAGATGCTATTTCCTATAAATCAGGGGATGGAAAAAAACAAAATTTACCGAAGAACCTTGTATTCAAGGTACTTTATAAAGCTACTCCAGAGGAAACAAAAAAACAAGTTACTAAAGCACTAGAATTTTCTAAAAAAGAATTTCAAAAGAAAGACTCTAAAGATCTTAAATTACAAGAAGAATACAATCGTTTAGAAGAGGAAAGGATCAAAGAACTAGAAAAATCCTTAGAAGAACTTAAGATTGAACAAAAAGAAGAAGATGAGGTTATTAAATTAAGAGATAGAATTCAGCATTTAGAGTCTCGTCTACAAGATATGGAAACTTTTTTAAATTTAAATACAGATTGGAAAGAAAAATATTTAGCTAAAAGAAATATGTGGTCAGCTGTATGGCGTTCAGCTGTTTTACCAGGTTGGGGACATAGCTATATTGGAGAACACTACCCAAGTAATTTTTATCTTACTCTATTTTTACTTTCAGGACTTGGTTATTTAGGTGCCCAATCCGCAGAAAGAACAGTAACAAGTAATTATAACTCTAAGGTTCGCGACCTATTTGTAGTAAGACCCATTTTAGCAAGTGCTATCTTAGGAACTACTGCCACTGCTATAAATCTAGATCCTGAAATTGCTCAACGAACCAGCCTTCTTGAACAGTTTACAAATTTACAGAGACTCAATGATTTCAATAAAGTTCAAAAAAATTTGGACAATGCAAAAAACAACACTCAACTAGCTCAAAATCTTTTTTTAGGGGTTTATTTAGGGCAATTAATTCATGTTACAATTGCCGCTTATTTTTGGGAAAAAGCTCATGTCATTGCAGGTTCGGAGGAAAAAAAACTAAGCTTCTCTTTAGGACTAACTCCTATGGTTTGGTTTGACAACACTCGAACTTATCAAACAGATTTTCAATTTCAATTTCGATTTTAGTAAGAAATACAGTTGTTTGCTTTTGTGGAGTTAGAATACAAAAATAATTTTCCCAAAATAAACTCTAATTTTTTAGAAGGTTTATCTTTTAAAACACAAGAAAAAAAAAGTTGATTTTCTTTTTTTTGTAGAATAACCATTTCTTTAATCTTTTTTTGAATGGAAAAAGAAATTGTTTTGTTTGTTAAAAAGTGAATTGGTTCTACAAAGCCATAGTCTGGAATATATACTTGAATTTCTGAAGAATTGTTATCTAACTCAACAGTATAAGCAAATAAAGGTTGTTCTTCTATTTTAATGTTTATCCATTGAGTTGAAGGCATAGCAAAATTTCCTTCCTGATTGGAATATTTAGAATTTCCAAATCTTGGATAAAAACTCCAAGCTTTCCAAATACTTTTCATTTCCTCTTCTTTCATTGAAAAACTTCCTAGCCCTGAAGAAATATCTGATCTTTTGGAATACTCAAAACAAGAAGAAGTTTTAGAAAAATATAGATAAGAAAAAAACAAACCATCTCCAAGTTCCCAAACCCCAGAGGGAATTTTTGAAGAATAACAAGTTTTTGGAAAATTTAGATTTTGCACTTCATCTTTGAAAATATAGTTCAAATTACTAAATTGCATTTCTTGGGGATAAGACTTAATTTGAATTCTCAAGAATTCTTTCGTGAACTCCTCTACTGCTGTTTGTTCTTGAGTGAAAAGAAAAATTTCTCTATTACTATCTCTGGCACTTAAAGAAAAATTATAAGAACCGGTCATTAAAATTTTATTGTCTATAAGAATAGTTTTATGATGTAAAAGTCCAGCCTCCGGAAATTTTGAATCTTTTACGAAAACTCTGTCTGTATTTCCATCTTCATATATTCTGGAATCACCAAAGAAAAACTCCTGCGCTAAATATTTTCCTTCTTCATCTAAAGGTTTATTTTGAACTATCTCAACTTTTACTCCTCTTGCAGAGGCTTTTTTTAATACATGGCTTAAAATTTGATCATAATGATCAAAAGAAAGAATTTGAACTTTTTCTTTTGCTCTTTCAATCTCCTGAAAGATTTTATCTTGAATTAAAAGCCCCTTTTGAGGAGAAAAAAGAAATTGAAAATTCAAAATTTTTAGCAATGGTTCAGACTTTTTATTTTCTAACTCCGCTTGAAGAGAAACATATTCAGAAAACTCTAAAGGAATGTCAATATAACCATTCCAGTCATGAGTCAACCCAAATTTACTAAAATTTCCTGTTCCAAGAAAAATAGACTTTTTATCAAAAAGAATTGCTTTAATATGATGCAAACCAGAACCTTTCCAAACCCTATATTCAAAATCATTTTCGTTTAACTCTGCATAACTTTTTTCTGAATCTAGAAGAAAAGTAATTTTTACACCTCTATTTTTTGCTTTTTTTAAGGCTTGTATAATTTCTGGATGATTAAAAGAATAAGCATAAATTTCTATAATTTCCTTTGAAGTTTCAATTTTATTTAATAAATAATCTAGCACATAACGTTTTTTAGATTCATGTATCTCTCTACCCGGATATGAGAATAAGTAGGTAGCTTTTTGGGAAATTGGAACTAAAAGTTGTAATATATTTTGATTGATTTTATTGTTTTTAGTAGAGCAAGAAACTAATAAAAAAATTAAAAATAAAATTTTCAAAATACAATTCCTCCTTTTAAGTAAACTAAAGTTGCAGAATAATTTATTTCTTTAGAAGTAACTAAATAACTTACAAAAAGATTAAAAAAATAATTTTGTTCTTTAGGTTTATAAATAAATTCACTTCCATATTCATTTAAAAATAAACGAGAAAATTCTTGTCTATTAGCACGTAACCTCCCTTTTTCTGTTCCATTTGTTTTATATGGAGTTAAATTGGTTACAAAAATATGAAGTTTCCAATCTTCAAACTTTAAAGAAAACTCTCCCTCTCCTAAAAAACTGTAATGAAAGCCTTGTAAAAAATTTTCTTCTAAAACTAGTCCCTGTTCTCTAATCCAAGCAGAGGGATAATATTCCATAACCTGTCCCAGTAAAATCCCACGAAAAGGATAAGTCCCCGTTCCAATATACCCCGTTTCTAAAATTTCTCCTTGTTTGTTTACTTTATGTCTATCAGGAAGGAAACCTCTAAGTTCAAAAGAAAAAATTTCAAACTGAAATCCTAATTTTGTAGTTACAAGTTCTCCATAAAATGGTAAGGAAGAATTTTTTCTAATTTCATGGCTTTGAGTTTTATCCAGTCCTCTAAGCAAATGCATTCCTATCCCCCATTCAAAGAACTCATAACTAAATTTATATACCAGGCTACCTTCATATAAAAAATCTCTATCTCCCGAGTGAGACTTTAACACCTCATTTGAATATCTTCCCCAATTTCCTAAATTTAAATAAAAAAAAGAAAATCCAAACAAATGATTTTCTTTTTCGTAGAAAAGTTCAGCACTATGTCTAAATCGATGCTCTTGTTTAGATTTTATATCTAGTAAAAAACTTTTTTCAAACAAAGGATAAGCTCTATAGTAGTCTAGTAAATTGACTTGGATTTTCCATGAATTGGTTTTATACAAAATTCCTATCCCTTCAAATCCATCTATCCAATTAAAAAAAATTTTTTTATTTAAAAAATTTTTTCTTCCAAAAATCAAATCACTATCTAAAACCTTAAAATATATATAAGTATTTTCTCCTAAAAAAGCCTTACTTTGATTACCATTCCAAGCAATTTGAAAATCAAACTCATAACCATACTTTTCCTTTTGTGAAGTATGATTTACTCCAAATAAAAATATATTTTCTGATTGTTTTTTAAATTCAAATTCATTGGGTTTATTTTGAGTTTGTGATTTTTGAGTAGATGGAGTCTTACTTTGTAAACCATACAAAAATAAGGAAGAGTTAAATAAATTGTTTCCAAATAGGATTCTAGGAAAAAAAATAATAATAAAAAAGAGAAACCTCATGGAAGCACCTCCTTTCGGATCTCATAGTCCTCAAAACGTATCCCTAGTCGATTGGGCTTTAAATAAAAAACCTCCCCTTTTCCTATCGAATTTTCCCAAGCTCTTCCAAACAAAAAATTTCTAAAGGAATGAAGATGAATTTTTTCTTCTCCAGAGATTTGAAAAATATCCACACCTTCTGTGTTGGAGATCCCATTTCCAATAGAAGAATCTTTTACAGTCCAAACTAAAACAGGAAGTTCTCCCTCTTCAAAAAGATAAGGAGAGTTAGCATCAGGATCCAAAACATAGGCACATTGATTTGTTTTTAATTCTCTTTCGGAACCATTAAAATTAGAATTGGAAACAGGAAAATAAGAAGGAACCCGAACATTCCAAGGAATTAAAACATCAGAATGAGTTTGATCTTGAATGAGTAATTCCTCAATAAAAAAACTTTTCAAAGTTTTATTGCAAAGCAATACCCATTCATTTTGAGAGTTTTCAGGATTAGGTAAAACTGCTTGGATAAAAAATTTCTCTTTTTGATAAATAGAATAATTAGCTCCTAAATCTAAACTAAGATAAAATAAATTTCCTAAAGACTCATTGGGGAATTGAAACAATACAAAAGGATATTGTGGATAAATTGTAAGTGTTCTTGAAAAATTTGGAAAAACAGAGTAAATAGATAAATTAGTTGATAAAGAAAAATCTTTAGAAAAGTAAATCTTCCAAGAATTAAAAGATTCTTCAACAAAGATTGGTGCAAAACTATTTGCATAACCCGGGCTTGCAAAAGTATAACCTTGACATTCAGGCCGCAAACTAGGATGAGAAAATAAAGAATAATCCCAATCTATGTTTTGAAAAGTATAAACTAAACTTTTTCGAATTTTATCTTTTCGATTTTCAAATCCATTTTGGTTTTTTGAAA
>CALDSP010000081.1 GCA_937924465.1 uncultured Leptospiraceae bacterium | reverse complement strand
CTTTTTCTAAAAAGTTGATTGAAACACTTATGAATCAAAACATCATAGCTATTGACGGGCCTGCAGGTTCTGGAAAAAGTACAGTGGCTAAAGAAATTGCCAAAAAAACTGATTTCTTTTATTTAGATTCTGGCTCTTTGTATAGAACAGTAGCCTTATATTTCTTGCAAATTTATGAAAGACAAAAAATCTACCAAAGCATAGAAAATTGGCTTAACTCTATACCCATTTATGACTTTCTTTCAAAACTTGAACTCAAAGTTGAGTTATCCAAAACGGACTCCAATCAAATTTATCTAAATGGAGAAAATGTATCGGAAAAAATTCGCACTCCTCAAGTCACAAATGTAACGGGATACTTCGCAAACAAAAAAGAGATTCGAGAGTTTGTAAATTCCAAACTAAAAGAACTTTCCCAAAATTACAAACTTGTAATGGATGGAAGAGACATTGGAACATTAGTTTTTCCCAATGCAGTAAATAAATTTTTTTTGACTGCTAATTCAGAGATTCGCGCTAAACGTCGATATGAAGAATGGAAAGCAAAAGGAATTGAAAAGGATTATGAGGAAATTCTAAAAGAAATCCTTCAAAGAGATAAATCCGACTCAGAAAGAGAGCTAGCTCCTCTAAAAAAAGCCGAAGATGCTTTAGAAATTGACACCTCAAAGCTTACAATCCCAGAAATGACCGAAATCATTCTTTCTAAATTGAAACCTGTTTCGGAATAGTTGAGGTAAAAATATGAGAAAAATCATTTTTCTAAAATTAGAATAAATGTAATTTTTTGCTTGATATTTTTCTGAAATTACAGAAAAAAAGTCTAGATAGACTTATGAAAACTTTAACTAAGCATAGAAAATTAGTTCTTGAAAATCTCAAGTCGCGGTATGATCATCCTACTGCGAAAATGGTTTTTGACTCCATCCAAGAAAAAACAGATAAAATTAGTTTCGCCACAATTTACAACTCTTTAGAATATTTGGTGCAAGAAGGTTTAGTTCGTAAATTAGATATAGAATCAGGTTCTTGTCGTTATGATGCTATGCTTGAACCACACTCTCATTTTATTTGTAAGTCTTGTGGAAAAATTATTGATCTACCAAGTATTGATATAACAAATTGTGTTCCCAATTTAGAAAATTTTCATTTCACCAAAGAAGATGTTTCTATTACGATTCGAGGAATCTGTAACGAATGTCAAAATAAATAATGGGAATCATTCATTCCCTTTCCCTTGATTTAATAAATAAAATTGCAGCGGGAGAGGTCATTGAATCCTCTCATTCTGTTGTAAAAGAACTCGTGGAAAACTCCTGTGATGCAAGTGCTACAAAAATCCAAATTCATGCAACCAAAGGTGGACTTGAAAAAATTCAAGTCTTAGATAATGGTAATGGTATTTTGAAAGAGGATCTTCCTCTTTCTATTCAAAGACATACTACAAGTAAAATTCAAAACTTAAACGATCTAGAAACCCTAAGTTCTTTTGGATTTCGCGGAGAAGCCCTTGCTTCTATTGCCTCTGTATCCAAATTAAAAATTCAATCGGGAACATCTGAATTGGAACCAGCCTCTGAAATCCAAGTAGAAATGAGTCAAATTCTTTCTCAAATTCAAACCACACCCAGAAAAGGAACATTCGTTGAAGTTCGAGAGTTATTTTACAATACTCCTGTTCGAAGAAAATTTCTAAAATCAGAGCGATCAGAAGAATCCAAAATTAAAGAAAGAGTCATTCAACATGCCCTTTCCCATCCACAAATCGAATTTCAGTTGTCACTCAACGACAAAGAAATTTTCCATTTAAAACCTTCTAACCATTATCAAAGAATTTTAGATATTTTTGGAGAGAATCTAGAAAAGTTTTTATTGGAAGTTAAACTAGAACGTCGAGGAATTCAAGCCTTTGGATATATTAGTTCACCTGAATTTTATAAATCGAATAGAACTGGACAGTTTACATTCATTAACTCTCGCCCTGTAGAAATTAAATATTCTTCCTTTATGCTCAAAAAAGCTTATGATGAACTATTGCCTTCTGGAACTCATCCCTGGTGCTTTTTGTATTTCAAGATTGATCCACGTTATATTGATGTAAATGTTCATCCAACCAAAAAAGAGATTCGTTTTTTAGATGAAGAAGGCTTCAATAATTTTTTTATGGAACTTGTTCTTTCTACACTTCGTTCTAAAACCCCCATAAGTTTTCTAGAACTAAAAACAAGGATTGACCAACCAATTCCAAATAAAAGTTTTTCTGACGCTCAACGTAAAAATACCCTTCAACAGATTCTCCATGATACCTTATATCAAAAACCAATTTTCGAAGAAGGCCTATCTTTAGAAAATATTGGACCAGGGACACAAATTGAAAAACTTACAGATACACCCATCAAAAGTAGAGAGTTTATTCCGAAAAAACATTTTGGAGTTTTATTTGAAACATTTATACTAGCAGAGGCAGAAGACGGACTTTATATCATTGATCAACACACCGCTCATGAAAGAATTCGGTATGAAGAGGTCTTAAGAGAAATGAAAAATTCAACTAAAACAAGACAAATCTTACTCACTCCTATGCATTTAGAATTTTCTAAACAAGAAGTAGAAGAAATCTTACAAAAAAAAGATTTATATTTTCAATTAGGAATTGTAATAGAAAGTTTTGGAGATACAAGCATTCTCGTTCGAGAGGTTCCTAATTTTTTAGAACCTGGCACAGAGAGAGAAGTCATTGTAGAATTTTTAGAAAAATCTATTAACAAAGCTAAGGTAGAAGACCTTTATGATCTTATGGCAAAATTTATTGCTTGTAGATCTGCCATTAAAAGAGGTGATCTCATGTCGGCTCATATTATTGCTGAACTTTTAAATCGTTTAAGTTATTGTGAAAATCCCTCTCGATGTCCTCATGGTAGGCCAACTCTTATTAAACTCACTCGCCTTGATTTAGAAAAAATGTTCCATAGACAATAATATGGAAAAAGAAATCAAACTTCTAATTTACAAATCAATTTATTGGATCTTAGGTTTATTTATAATCATATTTGGAATTTCTATTTTAGCCAGAGAACCTATCATCAACCTTTCTAAAAAATTTATTGAATTATTTGGAATTTATGGAGTAGGAATTGGGGTTGCTCTAAGTGATGCCTTACCCGGACTTATGATCCCCGATGCTTTTCTTGTTTTTGGAATTGCAGGACAGCTTCCAGACTTTTTGGTTATGCTAGCTTGTTCAATAGGTACTTTAGTAGGTGGAAGTCTATCTTATTTACAAGGACGTTATCTTGTAGCAAAGCTAAACTTTGCTAAAAATTTTATAAAAAAACATGAAGAAAAACTAATTCCATTTATAGAAAAATATGGAATAAAAGCAGTCATTCTAGCAGCTTGTACACCATTGCCCTACTCTTGGATGACAATCCTTGTAGGCTCTCTTAAAATGCCATTTTATCATTTCTTTTTTGCAAGCCTTGCTCGAATTCCTCGTTTTGTAATATATTTTTATGCTATTAAACTTGGTTGGGTACATGGAATATAAACTATAAATTTACATAAGTCCAAAGCAAATTTTTTCCTATTTCTCGAAAATCCATTTTTTCTAAATGAATGCTTAAAGGGGTTTGCACAAACACAACAGACCTTTGAGACTTACAAAAATCCAAAAGTTGGGTGAGTTTATGTGTTTGTACTTCCCAAAAGGTATAAGGTGGATCAATATAAAAAATAGGGACCTTGTGATTCAATATAAAATTTTTCACAAGACGAAAACTATCTTTATTATGAAGTTGGATTTGTAATTTTAGTGTATTAGAAAATTCTAATATACTTTGAAATCTTTTTTTTTCAAGTTCCACGATCACTACATGCTCAAAACCTCGACTCCATGACTCAAAACCCATTTGTCCAGAACCAGCAAATAAATCTATAAAAACAGAATCTTTTTTAGATAGTTTACCATTTAAACAAAGAGATTCTAAAATAGAAAAGACTGCCTTTTTAAATTTAGCAGGAGTAAAATGCGAATGTCCATGAACAGGATTAGGAATAGAAATCTTTCTTCCCTTTAACAAACCCGACTGTATACTTAAAGCTTCCATCTTTAAAATTTAAAGAGTCACTAAGAACATATTATAAAATAATTTTATAAGTTATTATTTCTTAGCTCCGCTTCTTGATTCTTTCAGAACTTCCCTAGATTGATGCACCATTCTATCCAGTAAAGATAAATCAGTACAAACAATTTTATCTCCTTCTATTTTTATAAATTTATAAATACCCATAAACTTAGCAAAAGCATTCATTTCTCTATCTGAAAGACCTAACATTTTTAAAAGTTCCACAGGACCTATATCAAACTCAAATCCAGATCTTGGAGCAATTTTGACTTTGTTTCGTTCAACAATCATCATAAGCATATCTGCAATACGGGCATTTATGTCGGGAAGTAAAGAATTGGCTACTTTCTTATAAGCATTCCAAATTCTTTCAGAAAGTAAAACAATAATTCGAGTCATTAGTTGAGGTTGTGAAACTGTCATATTTTCAAAGTTTTGTTTGTTTATAGCAAGTAGTTCAGTCTCTTCAATTGCAGTAGCAGAGGCAGAGCGTGGTTTGTTGTCTAACAAAGCCATCTCTCCAAACACATCTCCGGGTTTCATAATGTTTAGGATTAGATCATTCCCATTTATATATTTAGAAATTTTAACCCTTCCACGTTGAACGATAAACAAATCATGTCCGGGTTCATTTTCACAAAAGATCATTTCATTGGGATGATAAGTTCTAGAAGCTCCTGTTTTGGTTTCTAGTTCAAACCCTCGTCCAAGCATTTTGAGTTGTTTTTTTGCTATGTCTACATATTCCCCATTCTCTGCATATTTCAAGTAACTTTGGTATAAATACACTGCTGTTTCAATACTCCCTTGATTAAAGTAGAACTCTGCCAGTGTAAACAACATATTTAAAACACTTGGATCTTGAACTCCCCCTGTATATACCTTACCTCCTACTTTTCCCAAGGGTTCATCAAATTGTCTAAGTTTCTTGGAAAAATATCGAATAATCTTTAAAGCTAAAGGAGCATTTTTCTGAATGAGTTCACCAAACCTCGTATAAGAAACAGCAATTAAAACCACATTGGTTACAGCTACGGCTGACTCAATTTGAGGATATTGACTCATTGCAGCAATCACTCCAAAGAAATCTCCTGGACCCAAGATTTCGGAAGCAGGCTCTCCATGAACAGGGAAATCTCGTAAAAGTTTAACTTTTCCTTCTTTGATAATATAAAACTGTGTAGATTTCCTTTCCCCCTCCAAAATGATAAAAGCCCCCGGAATAAAATTTACTAACTTATAAAGTTGACCTTCCATTGTTAATCTCCAAGTTGTTTTTTAACAATTTGGACAAACTGTTTTGGAGAAAAAGGTTTTGTAACAAAAGCTACAGCACCTAATTTTTCTGCTTCCAATTTATCCGATTCTAATCCTCTTGCAGTTAAAAAAATAATGGGAATATTTTCCAATTCAGGATATTTTCGAATTTCTTTGGCTGCATCAAATCCACTCATAACTGGCATCATAATATCCATAACAATTAAATCAGGCTTGATTTCTAAAGCCTTCTTGTATCCAATCTCTCCATTAAAAGCTACATAAACTTTATAACCTGCATTTGTTAGTAAGTCATTCAATAGCTTGGAGATTTGAGGCTGATCATCCACTACAAGAATTTCTTTCATGGCCTCTCCAGTAAAATAGAACCTGCAACACCACCACCCGCACAGATTGCACCCAACGAATATTTATGATGTGGATTGAGATCAAAATCCATAATTTGGTTTAACAAAATTCGAATTCCTGTTGCTCCTAAAGGATGACCTAAAGCTAAAGTTCCACCATTTGGATTGACCTTTCCTTCTTCTTTATCGGCTCTTTCTAAATCAAACCCATAAGATCGTTTGACTTCTCTCATGGTTCCCATCACAGTTGCAGCAAACGCTTCATGAATTTCAAAATTATCAATTTTCGCAAACGTCATATTTGTTTTTTGCACCGCTGTGCCCATTGCAAATGCCATCCCAATTCCCATATAAGCAGGATCGACTCCATACATTCCCCATCCTTTTAAAATAGCTTGAACAGGAACTCCTAATTTTTGAGCTTTAGACTCTGTTGTTACAAAAATAGCTCCTGAACCATCCGAGCGAGGACAAGAATTAAACAAACTCACAGTTGCATGAGTCTTTCCCTCTTGGAAAGGAACTAAAATCCAGTCTTTATATTTTTGATAAAATTCTTTTATACTTAAGTATTTAGAATCAAAAAGTGGGCTTGCTTTTTCAAAACGGGAAGGGTTTTCTACCATTCCAGTTTTAGAAAGAATATATTCATCATTTTCTAAAAGAGTTCCATCACTACACTCAATAGGATGAATATAAGGTCTATATTTACCTGCTCGAATGGATTCATAAGCCTTTTTGTAAGAACGATAAGCATATTCATCTAAATCTTTTTTTGTAAGACCATAGTTTTGAGCGGCAATCTCAGCTGTCATTGCCATATTTATCTTTCGAATTGGATCAGTTAAACCTTCTTCTATAGAATCAATAATTTTTATATCGGAGTTGGGGATTTCTGCCCAATTTGCAATTAATTTTTCCAGAGTAGCAAACTTAGGTTTTTGTTTGGCACCTTCTAAAAAAAAAGGACCTTGAGACATTGAATCCTGTCCTACAACTAAATAAAAATCCCCTTCTCCAATCATCACTCTCCTTGCTGCATCTAAAACAGCTTCAAATCCTGAAACACAGTTATTGGCAACAGTAATAGCAGTAGATTTTAAAGGGAGCCCAGTTTTGACTGCCATGACTCTAGCTACGTTAGGTGCTTTACTTGATTGGTTAATCTCCCCACAAACAACCCCGCTCACCTCTTCTTTAGAAACCATTGTCCGATTGAAAATTGCTTCGATAATTTTTGATCCTAATTCATAAGAAGGAATATCAGAAAAAGACTTTCCAGCCTGTCCTATGGGAGTTCTCACTCCCCCTGCTAAAATAATTCTTTCCTTAGAAAAAGTTAAAAACTCCATAAATTCCTCATTTCTTTTTGATTGGTAAAAAAACTTCTGCCACTACACATAATTTTTTATGTGTAGTTGTGTAATCTACTACATCATGAATAAAAAACATTCCGTTGTGTTTCTTAATGATATTATCCACTACTGTAAGCCCAAGTCCTAAACCAAATTTTTCAACTTTAATTATATACTCATCATTTGTATGTAAACGAATAAATGGTTCAATGAGAATTTTTTCATATTCTTTTGGAATTCCACCATAAGGATTTTCTGAAACATCATTTTTCACGGTGAGAATCATATATCCTTCTGTAATGAAACTAAATATATTGATTGTAGAATTAGGTATTGTGTATTTGTAAGCATTAAAGAGAAGTTCCTGTACAACATCTATAAAAGCATTTTCATCAATTTCTAAAATTGCCTTTGAGTGAAGAGTTGGATAAGTGACACTCACATTTTTTCTTGTAAAATGAAGAAGAATAGGTTCAACCCAATTTACAACTTTTTGATTAAACTCTTCACAAGTCATTTCTTTCAGTTGCATGTTTGCTTCTAGGATTTGAGTAATATTATAAATTCCTTCAAATTGATGATTGCAAGTCTCATTGCATTCAATTAAAGTATCTAATAAATCTTTATCGACTAAATAACCGTTTTCAGTTTTTTGCATGCTATCTCGAATCATATAAATCATAGTCATAATAGAACCAATGCTTGCACCTTCTAAGAATGAATTTTTCATATCATGTAAATTACGTAAAGTAGAATGATGAGTATCTCTAAGTCTTGCACTTTCTTTATAATTTAACCATTCAATTTGAGCTTTGAGTTTTTCTGCTGCATAAAGAGTTTGAAGTTTCTCTTGTTCTTTTTGATAATAATATTCTAAAGTTCTTATAATTACTTTTTGAAGTTGATAAAAGTGAAAAGGTTTTAAAATATAGTCAAATACTCCAAGTTTCATGACCTCAATGATTGTGACTGGGTCATCCATTCCACTTCCAACGAGAATGAGAATGTTATTTTGAATTTCTTTAATCCTTTGTATAAATGTTATACCATGCATTTGAGGCATATCTAAATCGGTAATAACAATAGAAAATTTTTTACTTTTAAAAGAAGCCAAGGCATTGTGTCCGTTTTGGAACAGTTCGAATGGAATTCCCATGATAGATAAAATTTCTTTATAAGTATCTAAAATATATTTTTCATCATCTAAAACAAGAATAGGATCTTTGGGAATGTGAAGTTTCATTTAGGCTAATATAAGAAAATACTAAAATGTAGACAACTACAAAACTTAAGCAACTTTATTCAAAGCTAATTGAAAAATTTTTTCTGCTTTTTGGTATTGATTTGTAAACAGATAAGCAAACCCAAGTTCTCTTAATTCATCTGGGTTTAAGTTTGGTTTTCGTTCTAAAAGTGGAATTTTTTGAATTTTTTCTTTCATTTCCTGTTTTATTTCTTCAAAACTAGGGAGAGAAAAAGAATCAACTTTTTGGAAAAACTGTTCGGACTCTTTGTATTTCTTCAAGTGCAATAAAGCCATTCCAACCATAAAAAAGTGTTCAGAATTTTCTGGAATGGACTTGTAATTTTTTTTATAATGTTGAATGAGATCAGGAAATCTTTTTAAATAATATAAGGCTTTTAATTTTAATTCTGCAAAATAAGCTTCTGAATGAGTAGATGAGTCTAGTTCAATCAATTGAAGAGCATGTTCGTACTGTTCTGCCTCAATGGAAGTACTCACTCCATAGGTTAAAATAAGAGGAGTTAAATAATTTCTTGAACTAACTAAAAATTCTTTCCAAAAATAAAAAGCTTCTTGAAAATTAAACTTTTTTTGAAAATAAATACTTTTTAAAAGAGGTTGCAAAACAGAATTTTCAGAAAGTTGGGAAGTTTCAAAAGACTTAGGAAGTTGCTTATGATCCAAATAATACGCAATAAAATACAAATGCAAAATTGAAAAATTATTAGGGTATTGAACTTGCAGTTTTTCAACTTCTTCAAAGTTTCCTACCTCAAAAGCTTCCCAAGCCATTTGAAATAAATTTTGTTGCTGAGCGTCTCTTTTCATGACTTTCTCCTTTAAAACTATCGGAAAATTTACAAAAAATGCTAGATATTTTTCTGTAGTTGAATTTTTAAAAATAGAATTGCCATATAAAAAAATTCTAAGATTATAAGTCTAAAGTATATTATTTAATATGATTCTTTCTAAATTATATCATTTATTTTTTTTTATAATCTTTTATCTTTTTTATTTTTCATTGAATGCAGATATTATACAAACTAAAACAGGACGTTTTATAGAAGGAAATTACATCCAAGAAACCAAAGAATTTCTAGAGTTTGAAACGAAGGGAGAGATTATAAAAATCAAAAAGGATGAAGTCAAGCATCTAGAAATTGGTTATTTTGGAATTCCCTTTTGTTATAAAAAGAATGGTCTTTTTGACTCTGAAGAATGTGATTCACTCTTATACTCTGTTAGCGAAAACTCTATCACCGTAGCCAAAGGTGTGGGATATTTACACAGAGAAAAAATCCCCCTTTCTAACTTGAAGTACTTCTATGCTCATGACTTAGAAAAAAATAAAACTCTCAGTAAAGTTTTTAAAGAAAATGCGAAACTTCACATCCGTACAAAAGAACGAAATTTTTATCTTTGTAAAATAAATAAAATTACAAAAAATATACTTGTTATTACAGAGATAGATACCAATTCCACAAAGGAACTTCTTGAAAGTGAAATCTCTTCTATGGAATGGAAACAAGAATCTAAAAGTATGAATTACGCAGAGCTACCTCTTTATGTAACGCCGGGAGTTTATCAAATTGCCAACGAAAAGTATTGGAAAGGATTTAGTTTTTCTATTCTTTTTTTTGGAAGTGTAGCTTATGCTGTTTCCAATCAAATTGCAATCAGTCAATCCCAAGCCTCACAATTTCTACTTCCTATAAACAATTCTATTTTCATATTTGAAGATCCAAATCATAAAAAGATTGTTCAAGATTATACTCAAAAACGAAACATAGCAATTGGAGTCGCTGGATTTTTTTTGGGGCTTCATATTTTAGATGTATTTTTAACAGAAAAAAACTTTGAATCAAAAAGTTTCATAGGAGGATTTCATATACAACTTGAAAATCCTAAAAATCCTTTTATTTCATCTTATAATTTAGAAAATTTTTTCTATGGATTTTATCTACAATATAAATTTTAATTTTAGAATTTTTTATTATCCAATATTTATGGAGGAATTATGAAGTTTTTTGTTTTTTTACTTTT
>CALDSP010000080.1 GCA_937924465.1 uncultured Leptospiraceae bacterium | reverse complement strand
CCCTTGATCATTCGACCTGCTTTTACGTTGGGTGGAACAGGAGGGGGACACTGCACAAAAATAGAAGAGTTTGAAGAAGTTGTAACAAAAGGACTCTCTGCTTCACCAATTGGACAAGTCTTAGTGGAAGAGTCTGTAATTGGATGGAAAGAATATGAACTAGAAGTTATGCGAGACTCAATGGACAATGTAGTAATTATATGTTCTATTGAAAATGTAGATCCAATGGGAGTGCATACAGGAGATTCTATTACAGTTGCACCACAACAAACCTTATCCGACAAAGAATACCAAAAAATGCGCGATGCCGCAATTCAAATCATTCGAGAAATTGGAGTAGAAACAGGAGGCTCAAACATTCAATTTGCAGTCAATCCAAAAAATGGAGATATGATTGTAATTGAAATGAATCCTAGAGTTTCCCGTTCATCAGCACTTGCCTCAAAAGCTACAGGATATCCCATTGCAAAAGTAGCAGCTTTACTTGCTATAGGTTATACGTTAGATGAAATCAAAAATGATATCACCAAAGTTACTCCCGCTAGTTTTGAGCCTAGTCTAGATTATGTAGTAACTAAGATTCCTCGCTTTGCTTTTGAAAAATTTCCCGGAACGGACACGACCCTTGGCGTACAAATGAAATCCGTTGGAGAAGCCATGGCAATAGGCCGCACCTTTAAAGAAAGTTTTCAAAAGGCCATTCGTTCACTAGAGACAGATCGCTTTGGATTAGGCTCAGACGGTTATTTAAAGGAAATCTTAGAATTTATAGAAATTCCTGACGTCCAACGTAAAAACATTGTACTACAAAAAACTAAAACTCCAACAAGTGAGAGAATTTTTTGGATAAAACTTGCTTTAGAAATTGGTTGTACTGTAGAAGAAATTCATCAATCTTCTTATTACGATCCTTGGTTTTTGTATCAATTTTTAGATTTAATCAATTTAGAAAAAGAGTACATAAAAAATCCAAGTGAAATGTTAAAAACAATGAAAAAAAATGGTTATTCTAACCGTCAACTTGCTTATTTGCAACTAAAAGAAGAAATTTTACAGACTGTTCATTCTAAACAAAGTTTAAGCAAAATTAAATCAATAATACAAGCTAAACTAAATCAAAAAGAGAAAGAAATTGAGAAAGAACTAGTCAATAAAAATATTTTTCCCGTATACAAACAAATTGATACTTGCGCAGGTGAATTTGAAGCATACACACCTTATTTATATTCAAGCTATGAAGAAGAAGATGAATCAAACGTGACAGAAAAAACTTCTGTAATGATTTTAGGAGGAGGACCAAATAGAATAGGACAAGGAATAGAGTTTGACTATTGTTGTTGTCATGCATCTTTTGCGTTACGTGAAATAGGCATAGAGTCCATTATGGTTAACTCTAACCCAGAAACTGTTTCTACAGACTATGATACTTCAGATAGACTTTACTTTGAGCCACTTACTTTGGAAGATGTTTATAATATTTATCAAAAAGAAAAACCAAAAGGAGTGATTTTACAATTTGGAGGACAAACCCCTCTCAAACTTGCAAAAGGACTAGAAGAAAAAGGTGTGCCAATTCTTGGAACAAGTCCCTACTCCATTGATCGAGCCGAAGATAGAAAACTTTTTGCAGAAGTTTTAAAAAAACTTACTCTTACTCAACCTCAAAATGGAATAGCCTCTACTAAAGAACAAGCTATTCAAATTGCAAATGAAATTGGTTATCCAGTTTTAGTTCGCCCAAGTTATGTACTAGGTGGTAGAGCAATGGCAATTATCAATGATGAAAATACGTTACGTGAATACATGGAAAAAGCTGAAGAAATTTCTGAAGATAGACCCATTCTCATTGATTCTTTTCTAGATGATGCCATAGAGGTAGATGTAGATGCGTTATGTGACAAAAAAGATGTTTATATAGCTGGAATCATGGAGCACATTGAAGAAGCTGGAATTCACTCGGGGGATTCTGCTTGTATTTTGCCTCCACAAAGTTTATCAGAAAACATTTTAAATGAAATTCGAAATGCCACAAAAAAACTAGCTTTAGAGTTAGAAGTGGTTGGACTTATCAATATTCAATTTGCTATTAAAGAAGAAAAACTGTATGTTTTAGAGGTCAATCCAAGAGCTTCCAGAACTGTCCCATTTGTAGCTAAATCTACAGGAATTCCTATTGTACAGTATGCAACTTGGATTATAATGGGAAAGACCATTCAAGAACTTGGACTTGGAAAGGAATATAAATCAAAAATGGTAAATATAAAAGAAGCAGTTTTACCATTTAACAAATTTCCGGGTGTAGATACAATCCTTGGACCCGAAATGAGATCCACAGGTGAGGTCATGGGAATTGCAAAAACTGCAGGAGAAGCCTATGTAAAAGCTCAAGTAATGGCAGGAGATGAACCTCCTAAAAGTGGAACTATCTTTGTAAGTATAAATGACAAAACCAAACCAGAACTTCTTCCCTATATTAAACAATTTTCGCAATTGGGATATATGATTTTGGCAACTAAGGGAACTCATCAATTTTTATCCAAACATGGAATTTTGTCTTCTCCTATTCATAAACTCCATGAAGGATTTTATCCAAATGTAGTAGATTTTATTAAAGAGAAAAAAATCAATCTTATTATCAATACCCCTCTCTCTCGTGTAACAAGAGATGATGCTTACCAAATTCGCCAAGCCGCAATCAAATATAAAGTTCCTTGTTTGACTACAGCCGCGGCTACAAAAGCTCTTGTAAATGGACTTGTAGAAATGAAAAACAAAGGTTTTAGTATTCATTCTTTACAAGAAATTTATAGTTTTTAAAACGTTATGCGACAATTATCAAGAAAAGGAATGACACTTATTGAACTTGCCATTGTAACTTTAGTTCTAAGTGTTATGCTAGTTGGAATTTTTGGAACCTATCATACAGCACTCAAAATTTCAAGAGAAAGCAGTCCTAAAGGAGGCACTACAAGAAAAAATATTTTATATGCTTTAGAAAATGTGCGTGCGAGTTTTGCGCAAGCCTTTTATTTAGAAGGACATCGCAGACTAATTTTCATTGGTAAAAATGATGGAGTAGCAGGACAACGTTTGGATAAAGTAGTTTTTGCAGCCAATCATCCGAACGCCGAAGAAACAGGAACTCCCGGAGTTCGAGAGGTGAGTTTTTACACGAAGCCCATGCCAAATGATCCAGAGCTTTATTATCTTATTCGTCGAGAAGATGAAATGGTAGATATAAGCCCCGAGGCAGGTGGTGTAGAACATATTTTGCTTGAGTATGTTGTAAGTTTTCAATTGAAGTATTCACAAAGAGGAGATAAATGGCTAGATGAATGGAACTCAAAAGACTCTAAAAGAATCCCCAAACTAATACGAATTGAAATTGTAGCCTTAGTGGGTGAAAATGAAATGCGATATGAAGCTCTAGCATCTCCGGGTTTATATTATAAATAATATGAGATTTCCAATAGTCTAAACTAAAGAGTAATTTTTTAAAATCAAAACTAAGGAGAAGTTAGTGCGAACAACTAAAAAGCTGTTTACGAAAAAAGGCTCAATGGTAATTATGCTAGTGGTCGCTTTGGGCTCTTCTAGTTTTGTTGTGGCAAATAAACACTTTGAAGAAAAAGTAGCAGATTATAGAATTGCAAAATCCCAAGCAGATGGATACAGAGCCTTTTTACTTGCAAGGGCTGGAATGCAAGGAGCAATTGGTGCCTTAAAAAAAATCCCTGAAGAAATCCTATACCAATCTGGAATAGCCTTCAATCCTCCCCCCGTTCCATTAGCGGGGGGTACAATTTACTACAGAATGAATGCAGAAGATGGAAAGATTAACTTAAACAATTTAGTTAAATCTTATGATCAGAGTCCTAATTTACGCGTTCAAGAAATGATGTTTCGCCTTTATGAACAGTTTGGAATTGCTAGGGAGAAAATTACTTACATAATTGATTGGATTGATGAAAACAATGAAGGAATCGCTGAATCTTCTTATTATGCTACACTCAAACCACCAAGAAAAATCAAAAATGGTCCTTTGTATACTCTTTCAGAGTTGACATCTATTCGAGGCTATGATAGAAAGTTAGTTTACGAAAGTTTAAAACCTGTAGATTATGATAAAAATTATTCTAGAGATTTCCTTTCAGAGGAAGAGAGAGCCCTTGTGACTGATAGTGATTTTGTATTAGCAAACAATATAAC
>CALDSP010000079.1 GCA_937924465.1 uncultured Leptospiraceae bacterium | reverse complement strand
AAGTAAGAAATTTTAGTTTTTACTGAAGCAAAAAAGATTTGTTTTAATTTCTGATTTTTTTTTCGTATGTTAGTATATTTGCAAAATGAAAGGATGGGTCAATGGCACAACTCTTTAAGAATGAATTAGAAGAGGATGAGTTTGAAGAAGATACCCTTGAAGATCAGTACTTAATTTTTTTGTTGAGTGGAAGACAGTATGGAATAGAAATTCGACATATTACAGAAATTGTAGGTTTGCAAAATATTGCAGAAGTTCCTGAAACTCCAAGCAAGTCTTGGGACTTTTACAGTCTTTTTTAGATGATAAAACAAGCCTTAAACTTAAAGCTAAAAAGAAATATGAAATTTTTGAAGAAGTATCGCAAGAAGAATCAAACACCCAAAGATTGTTATCTAGCGAACTATTAAATCAAAACTTAGGAGTTTTCACTAATTACTCAAAAGAAGTTCGAGTTCCCGAAATTATTCTAAATCAAATTTTAAATCTTATGGGAGAACTTGTAATAGCAGAGTCTAACGTTACGCAACATCCTATTGTACAAGCAATTGCTAATGATTCTTTAAATTCGGCTTTGAGTCATTTGCATAAAATCTTAAAAGAGTTTCAAGAAGTTACACTCTCTTTAAGAATGGTTCCAGTAAAAGAGCTTTTCAAAAGAATGAGTAGAATCATTCGAGACTTACAAAAAAATTCCACAAAACAAGTAAAGTTGGAATTTATAGGTGAGGAAACAAGAATAGACAAATCAATTCTTGATGCTTTAGTAGATTCACTTGTTCACTTAGTTAGAAATGCTTTTGACCATGGAATTGAACTCCCAGAAGAAAGAGAAAAAAAAGGAAAACCAAAATTTGGAAAAATTGAACTTACCGCACTTCAATCAAGTAACGAGGTTTGGATAATAGTAAGCGATGATGGACGTGGCTTAGATAAAGAAAAAATTCTCAATAAAGCTGTTCAAATAGGTTTAGTAAAGGATGGTTCTCAACTTTCTAATGAAGACATTTATAAGTTTATATTTCATTCTGGGCTTTCTACTTCTGCTGAAATTACAGATGTATCTGGAAGGGGTGTAGGTATGGATGTTGTAAAAACTCAAGTTGAAAAATTAGGTGGAAAAATTGAAATTCGCTCTATTGCTGAAAAAGGAGTTTCTTTTATTTTAAGACTTCCTCTTACACTAGGAATTATGGAAGGAACTACTTTTAAAGTTGGGGATAAATTTTTTACAGTTTCTACAAAAGAAATCAAAGAGTTTGTAGGACTTAGAAATAAAGAAAGAATTGTACTAGAAAATAAAGTAGAAGTAGTTGATGTAAGAAATCATTTTATTCCTATTTTTTTTATGCAACAAATCCTTTCTCAAAATTTTGAAACTGAAACAAAGCCCGATTCTCTTCTTTTAATTTTCCAATCTCATTCGAAAGAAATTGGAATTATAGCAGATGAAGTTCTTGGAAATCAAACTATTGTAATTAAAAGGATGGAGTCAGAATTTCCCAAAGCCAAAGTGATTACAGGATTTACAATTCTTGGAGATGGTTCTATTAGTTTAATTTTAGATATTGGTGCAATTTTTGATTTTCTTAGTAATAAAATATGATTTCTATTTTGATTGTAGAAGATCAAAAACCAGTCCAAGAAGTTTTAAAAAAAATTTTGGCAAAGTGTTTAGATTTTTATGTTATAGGGATGTTTGCCTCTCCTTTACAAGCCATGCAATTTCTAAAAATGAATACTCCAGATGTAATTATTTTAGATGTATTATTCCCAGAGATGAGCGGACTTGAGTTTTTGGATTGGTTAGAAAAAAATTATCGTCCTATTCCAGTAATTTTACTTACAGTGCTGCATAAAACCAATTTAAATTTAAAAAACTTGAATATAACAAATCTCTTTTATATTCAAAAGCCAAATGGCACAGAAGAAGATTTTTTAAGAATGGTAGATGATCTAATTTCAACACTTTACAAAATCAAAAATCTAAAATTAAAAAATAAACCTTTTCAAGAAAAAAAAGTATCCCAAAATATTTTTTATTTAAATAAAAATAAAAAGAAAATTGAACTTATTGCTATAGGTGCATCTACAGGCGGGACCCAAGCTATTGAAAGCATTTTAAAAAATTTTTCAACTGGAATGCCTCCTATTGTAATTGTACAGCATATGCCTTCATATTTCACCAAAATGCTAGCTTCAAGACTCAATCAAGTTTGTAAGTTAAATATTTCAGAGGCAAAAGATAGAGAACTCATGCAAAATGATCATGTTTATATAGCACCTGGAGGGATCCACTGTCATGTTGTTCACTCCTCTGGTAATTTATATATTTCTTTAAGAGATTATGAAAAAGTTTCTAGCCACAAGCCTTCTGTAGATGTTTTATTTTATTCAATAGCAGAATCTAAAATTGCTTCCAAAACCATAGCAATTTTACTTACAGGAATGGGAAGTGATGGAGCAGCAGGACTACTTGCTATTCGAAAAAATGGTGGAATTACAATTGGGCAAGATGAAGGCTCTTCTATTGTTTATGGAATGCCAAAAGTTGCTTATGATAAAGGAGCTGTTATTCACCAAATTTCACTTCAAGAAATATCTTCACTCGTTATGCAACTTTTAAAAAATGACTAATTTTTGATAAACTTGAAATTCTTAGTTTTTTTAAAGAAAACTAGAATTTATCAAAGTTTTTATAATTCTAACATACTAAAATGAAAGTCAAAGAAGTATTATAAACTATTTTTTTAGATAACATAAGAATATTGAATTTACAAAAATAAAAAATAGGATTCATTATATACATAAAAATCAATTGAATCAAAAAATTATTTAATCTATGAAAGAAATATTACTTTGTGATGATGCTCCCATGGTCTTAAAGTTTATGGAAATGATTTTACAGGAAGAAGGGTATAAGGTTACAAAGACCTCTAATCCAGAAGAAGCTTTGTTGCAAATAGCACAAAACCCCAACTTTGCTATGGGAATTTTTGATATCAATATGCCTAAAAAAAATGGAATTGAGCTAAGTCGGGAAGTGCTTGCTCATCCAAATGGAAAGAATTTAAAGATTGTCATTGTTTCTACAGAGACAAGTGAACATTTAAAAAGTGAAGCTAAAGCAGTGGGAGTCAAGGCTTGGCTAACAAAACCTTACAACGAGGAGGATTTGTTAGAAGTGGTAAATAGATTGATAGGGGGCGGCTAAAATGAAAGACTCTGTTTTAATTGTGGAAGATGATGAACTTACTTTAGAAGCTATAAGAAAAATTCTTCTTTATAAAACGCCTTTTGATCTTTCTTTTGCAAATACTTATTCAGAAGCAATTGGGCTTATGAATAAAAAAGATTATTCTCTTTTGCTTACAGATTTGTATTTGGGTGACAGCAGTGCCTTTAATTTATTGGATTATTTAAATCAAATGGTACAAAAACCAAAAGTAATTGTTTTTTCTAATAATTCAGAAATAGAACTAGCTGTTGAACTATTTCGTAAGGGAGCTCATGATTATTTAACAAAACCTGTTGAGACTCAAAAATTAATTTCAGCAGTTGAGAGAGGATTAAATAACTATTCTTTAGAACAGTTAAAAGAAAATTTATATCAAGAAAAATTGCAAACACAAAACCAAGAGTGGGAAAACTACCGTAGCAAAATCTTAAAAGATTCTCATTTTAGAAATAAATTTCAAATTTTAGACAGTATTCGCACTTCCTTTAGCCAAGGAGCAGGTTTAGGTGCTTTACTTTCTGTGCTTCAAAGAATTCAGAAGAAAGCAAAAAAGGGAGATGGTTATTATCAAATTCCAGAATCGCTTATGGAAATTTTATTCGAAAATTCTAAAGCAACTCATAGGATTTTGAAGTTTTTTGAAGAATTAGAAGAGCTCAATAGTTCAGAGGATTATGAAGAAATTCCTTTGCCTGAGTTACACCTTATATTGAGAAATATTATTGATGATCTTAATTTTAATTATGCAACAATAAAAAATCAAAAAATTATAATGTCGGAAAAAATCAACTGCAATGAAAAGTATTTCATCAAAATGAAAAGAACATACTTTGAGAAAATTATTACAGAAATTTTGTTAAATGCTTGTAAATTTTCTCTTCCAAATTCTAAAATTTTTATTATCTGGGATAACTCAAAAACTCATCTTGAACTTGCGTTTTTAAACTCTCCAGAAACTGCCCAAAATGGAGTTATAGGAATTCCAAGTGAATATTCAGAACTAATTTTCGAACCATTTTTTAGAATGTCCAAATTTGTTCATGAAAACTACCCCACTTTAGATTTTGGTTTAGGACTTTCTTATGTAGAAAGAGCAATTTTAAAATATGGAGGAAAAGTATCCGCAAGAAATATAAAAAGCCATATCCCTTCCACTGGAAAGATTTTAACTTTGTTTGAATTAAATTTTGAAGTGTCTAGTTGGTAATTCAAAAATTGTTTAATCAAAATAAATACTCTCATCTATAAGTGTATAAATGAGAGTATTTTAAATTTAATAGAAATTCTCTAAGCAGCCAATAATTCATTTAAGCTCAGTTTATCCGCTGATTTGCCTCCCTCAAAACGAAGAAGACCTAATTCTTCATATTTTGGTCTGATTCTATCTGAGAGAAGTCCAATAGCTTTTAAATTAGGGATAAGACGAGAAAAAAGCAGTCTTCTAAATTCTCCCATAATTTCAGAGTCTAAAACCATTTGAATCCAAGCACTACGAGAGAGTTTATGTTGAAAGTGCTCTTCATAGAATTCTGTAAATAGGAATCTATCTCTAAGTAGTTTACTGACTTCATAGGCCCAGTCTTCTCTTTCTCTACGTTTATAATCTGGAACTTCTTTGGTATAAAAATCGCGAAGAGCTTCTACTCCATAATGCACGTGACGTGCTTCATCGGAAATTACATTTTTGAGTAATTCACGCAATAAAGGTTCCTTTGTATATTTATAAATCATTCCAAATGCACCCAACGCCAAACCTTCTATCATAATTTGCATTCCAAGAAATTTTATATCCCAATCAGAAGAAGTTGTTAGTGCATGAAGAATCACAAATAAGTTATCATTTACGGTATATAACTTATTGAGTTTTGTATCTAAATATTTTTGAAACACTTCCACGTGACGTGCTTCATCCATTACTTGAGTAGAACCATAATATTTAGCACCTAACCAAGGAGTAGCTTCCACTGTCATTGCAGCAGCGTAAAGGGCCCCCTGTTCTCCGTGAAGAAAATTAGAAAGTAGCCAAGAAATTGTAGAGTGTAGCATTTTTGCTTTTTCTTTTTGAGAAAGTTTTTCATAAAAATCTTGTCCATACATAGGTTGAAGTTTTTCTGGAAAGATTTGCACTTCCATATTTTCTGGGTCTACATTTGTATCCCATGGTAAGTCATCAGAGTCCCATTGTCCTTTTTTTGCTTTTTTGTAAAGGTTTATGAACTCAGGGTTTCCGAAATTATCATACATCCAATTGTATTGAATGCTATGACCTGAATGCATGTTAGAAAAATGTTTTTTTCCTTCGTGCATTACAAAACCAGAGAATGCAGAAGGTAGCAAGTCAAGTGCTACCTTTACATTTCTTCCCATCATATCTGCAAATAGTCCTATTGGATTTTCACTCATTGTTTTCTCCTTCCTTAATTAGTTTGTCCATTCGTATATAAAAAAGCCATTAAAGTTCGTATTAAACCAATTTGTCCCTCCCAATCATTGGATTGAGGATCCAAAATTCTATGAATTAAAAAACCAAGAATAAAACTTAAAAATGTAGATGCTACAACACTTTGAGTAATACCAAGCTGTTCGGCTATGTTCTTCTTATAAAAGAAAGATATTTCTTGAATGATTTGATCGGGATGCGAACAATTATTTTGTCGGTAATAGTCAATTGCTAAAAACAAGATATTTTGGAAAAAATTTTCGTTTTGCAAAATATAATCAAATACCAGCTTTACTTTTTCGTCGGGAGTTTTATTTTTTCCAATTCGATCTAGCAATATTTCTACCTGTTTCTTGGAAATGTATTCCATGGTCTGTTGAAAAATATCTTCTTTACTTTCAAAGTAATGGTAAAGAGAGCCTGTGGAAATATCTAATTCTTTAGCTAACTCTCGCATAGTGATTTCATAGCCCCGCCTTGCAAAGAGCTCAAAAGCTTTTTCTAAAAGAATGACTCGATATTCTTCATGATTGACAATTTTAGGCAAAGAAATCTCCTTTTTTATAACAAACGTTCAATATAAATAAATCAGGGAATACTTTTTTTGTCAACTCAAAAGTAAAAAAAATTCTAGTTTTTGTAGGATTATGATTTTGAACATTTTAACTAAGTCACATAAAGGATGTTTTCTTTCTCTTTACTAGTTAGAAAAGCCTCAAAGTCGAAATCTAATTGAGTTTAATAAAGGTCACCTGATTTCTAGTTTGATTATTTTGATTATTACGCTTATTGGATAAAAAAGTTCATAAGTTCTATTTATTTCACTCTGTTTGATTGAAAGCTTTTAGAGAAATTGCAAGATATCGGCACCGAAGTAATTTACTTCACTCTGTTTGATTGAAAGCTTTTAGAGGCTATCCTGATTTTAAACATTTTGCATGACAAAAAATTCTAAAATAAAAAATTATACTCAATTACTAAGGAATAGAATAGGATCTTTTATGAAAATTCATGAATACCAAGCAAAAGAAATTTTAGTTAAACATGGAGTTAAAACTCCTTTCGGAGTTATTATAGATAAACTCGAAGATGTTCCTAAAGCTTATGAGCAAGTTGCGAGATTTTCTGATTTAATTGTTGTAAAGGCTCAAATTCACGCTGGAGGGAGAGGAAAAGGTGGAGGAGTCAAGTTAGCTCGTACCAAAGAACAAACTTATGATGCTGCAAAATCTATTTTAGGTATGCAGCTTGTTACCCACCAAACAGGACCAGAAGGAAAAAAGGTTCTGAAAGTTTATATTGAACAAGGAATTAAAATTGTTAAAGAATTTTATTTGAGCTTACTTTTAGATCGTTCTCTTCGTAAAACAATTCTTATGGCATCTTCTGAAGGTGGTATGGAAATTGAAGAAGTTGCGGCAAGAACTCCAGAGAAAATCATTAAAATTGCTATTGATCCCGGAGTTGGAATTCAAACCAACCAAGTAAGAGAATTAGCTTTTCGTTTAGGACTTCCTGTTGAAGCTCATAAATCCGCCTATCAATTTTTTACTGCTTTGTATGATGTTTACATAAAAGAAGATTGTAGTTTGCTTGAAATCAATCCTTTAGTTCTCACACAAGAAAATGAAATTGTTGCGGGAGATTGTAAAATTACGTTAGACGACAACGCCCTTTACAGACATCCCGATACATTTATATATCGTGACAAAACAGAAGAAGATCCACTTGAATTAAAAGCAAGTGAATACAATTTGAATTATGTAAAACTCAATGGAAACATAGGTTGCATGGTAAATGGAGCTGGTCTTGCTATGGCTACTATGGATATTGTAAAACATGCAGGAGCAGAACCAGCAAATTTCTTAGATGTAGGAGGTGGAGCAAACGTCAACACTGTGAAAAACGGTTTTGAAATTATATTAGGAGATCCTAATGTAAAAGCCATCTTTGTAAATATTTTTGGTGGAATTGTGCGTTGTGACAGAGTTGCTTTAGGAATTGTAGAAGCGGCAAAATCTGTAAACATTCAAGTTCCCCTTATGGTTCGTCTCAAAGGTACAAATGCAGAAGAAGGCAGACGTATTCTAGAACAGAGTGGTTTAAAAATCATTGTTGCAAATGAACTAAGTGATGCAGCAGAAAAAATCCCATCTTTAATTAAACAATAAGGAAGGTTTATGACAGTATTAGTAGATAAAAACACGAGAGTAGTGGTCCAGGGAATTACTGGAAAAGAAGGATCGTTTCATACTTCTCAAATGATTGAATATGGAACTAACGTAGTAGCAGGTGTAACTCCCGGAAAAGGTGGACAGAAAAGTGAACATGGGATTCCAATATTTAACACTTTACGGGAAGCAATCGAAAAAGAAGGAGCAAATGCAGCTTGTATTTTTGTCCCACCTGCTTTTGCTGCAGATGCAATTTTAGAAGGAGTTTTCAATGAAATTCCACTAATAGTTTGCATTACAGAAGGAATACCAGCTCATGATATGCTAAAAGTTTGGAGTGTTTTAAGAACTTCTAAAACTCGTCTGATTGGTCCCAACTGTCCGGGAGTTATTAGTCCGGGGAAATGCAAAATTGGAATTATGCCGGGCTTTATTCATAAAGAAGGGAGCATCGGTGTTGTTTCACGATCTGGAACTCTCACTTACGAAGCAGTGGGTCAGCTCACAAATTTAGGTTTTGGACAATCTACTTGCATTGGAATAGGGGGAGATCCTATCATTGGAACAACCCATACGGACGCATTAAAACTCTTAAATGATGATCCAGAAACAGAGGCAATCATCATGATAGGAGAAATTGGAGGAACAGCAGAAGAAGAAGCTGCCGCATGGGTAAAAGCAAATGCCAAAAAACCAATTGTTGGATTTATAGCAGGGCAAACAGCGCCCCCCGGAAAACGTATGGGACATGCAGGGGCCATCATTAGTGGAGGAATGGGAACAGCCAAATCTAAAATGGATGCTATGGCAAATGCAGGAATTCATGTTTGTAAATCTCCTGCAGATTTAGGTGTTACAATTAAAACCGTATTGAAAAAATAAAAAACTTGAAGTAACCCTTTTGGGTTACTTTGTAAATTTCTTTTCACTCCATAAATTTTTATTTTCAGTATTGCTTGTATGTATTTTTACATGACAAGCAATTCAACTTTAGAAAAATGTTTTCAAGCTTTCTATGCAATTAAACCCACAACAAAAAGAAGCAGTTGAACATATAGAAGGACCTCTTTTAATTTTTGCTGGGGCGGGTTCAGGAAAAACAAGGGTTATTACGAATCGCATTGTATATATGATCAATAAAGGAATTTCTCCTTCTTCCATTGTTGCTTTGTCGTTCACGAATAAAAGCGCTAGAGAAATGAAAGAAAGAATTCAAACCATAATTCCTCGAAATAAAACTAAAGGATTAGAAGTTTCTACTTTTCATTCTTTGGGACTTAAGATTTGTGAAAAATTTATTTCAAAGTTAGGCTATGAATATCCTTTTTTGTTACTGACTCCTAGCGATCTAGAATTGATCATTCATGACATTTTAAAAAAAAAGAAATTAGATCCAAAAGATTTTCCCATAAAACAAATCATATCTCAAATTAGTCTTTTGAAAAATACAGGTAAATCTTATTTTCAACTAGAAGGTTTGGAATTACAGGAATTCTTTCAAGATTTTTACAAATCATATTTGGAAGAAATGAAAAATCGAAATGCTTTAGATTTTGATGATCTAATCCTAAAACCAATAGAGATCTTGGAATATTTTCCAGAGGCAAAAGAGTATTATTCAAAAAAGTTTCGTTACTTTATGATTGATGAATTCCAAGATACTAATTTTACTCAATATAGATTTTTAAAACTTTTAATGGGAAACAATTCCAACTTATGTGTGGTTGGAGATGATGACCAAAGCATTTATGGATTTCGTGGTTCTAATAGAGAACTTATTCTTAAATTTGAAGATGATTTTCCAAATACAAAAGTTATAAAACTCTTACAAAATTATCGCTCAACGATCCCTATTTTAAAACTAGCTAATTCTGTAATTCAGAATAATTCTTTCAGAAAAGAAAAAGAGCTTTGGTCAACCAAACATTCTGAAAAACTTCCAGTTTACAAAGAATGTTTAGATGAATTAGATGAAGCATATTATGTAGTAAATAAAATCCAAGAATTAGTTATACACGAAAAATTTAAATATGGAGACATTGCAATTCTTTTTAGAACCAACTATCAATCTAGAAGTTTTGAAGAAGTATTGCGTTTAAAAGCTATTCCCTATAAATTAGTTGGAGCTTACAATTTTTTTGATCGAAAGGAAGTGAAAGACCTATTAGCATACATTCGAGTAGTTGCTAATTCTAAAGATGAATTGTCTTTAATTAGAATTTTAAATTATCCAAAAAGAGGACTTGGAGAAAATACAATTGCAAAAATCCAAAAGAAAGCACATGAACTTGAATGTTCTGTTTATGAAGTTTTACAAAAAATTTGTGAAGAGCCAGAGTATATAGAAGGACTTAAAAAAACTTCTATAAGTAATATTTATCAATTTTTAGAACTTATAGAAAAATTTCGTCTTGAATTTTACTCTCATAAAATGAGTGAGGTCTTAAAAAAATTTATTTCAGAAATTGGCTTAGATACAGCTCTCCGTGAAGAATGTAAAGAGGAAAAAGTTTATAAAGCTAGAATGCTTAACCTTTCTGAAATTATAAATATGCTTGCTTATTTTGAAAACTCTTGGGAGGAAGAACAAAAACCTACTTTATTTGATTTTCTAGCTAGAATTGCTATTTTAACATCTGAAGACAACAAAGAAAATGAAAGTTCTCAAAGAGTTCAACTCATGACCATACATCTCTCCAAGGGACTAGAGTTCAAGTGCGTTTTTTTAGTAGGTCTGGAAGATGGAATTTTACCTTCATCTAAAATGTTTGATAACAACGAAAGTATAGAAGAAGAAAGAAGATTATTTTATGTTGGTGTTACTAGAGCTAAAGAAATGTTATTTTTAACATCCGCTATGGAAAGAAAAAAGTTTGGGGACAGTGTAACTACAACTATTTCAAGATTTTTAAATGAAATTCCAAACAATTTACTCATAAAGGAAGAAATACAAAAAACTAATTCCGGTTCTGACTTTTTATCTATGCTAGAAAAAATAAAGGTTTAAAAGTTGTGAAAAAAATAACATTTCGTCGTATTCAAAGAAAAGGAAGGTCTATTCGTCAAACCATCAAAAGTATTATCAAAAGTAGATGGCTAGTTACTATTTTAATTATACTTTTTTTATCAATTGCGTCCTTTGGAATAACTAACAATGTATATGTCTATTATCTTGAAAAAAACAATGTAAATATCTATCAAATTAAAAACCTCATTTTGCAATTCATTAAACTAGAACTAAAAAAGGCTATTGAAATAGGAGTAGTACATTTAAATATTATAGATGGAATTAGTTTCGAAGACATTAGAATTTCTGCAGAAGAAGATTTTTCAAATAATCAAATTCTTTTTAGTGCACATCGAATGGATTTACGTTTGAGTTCTATTTTTTCAAAATCCTTTAGTATAGAAAAAATTGTATTTTATAATGCAAGATTAGAGTCCGAACAAGACTTTGAAATTAAAAATTTTTCAAAATATCTTGTTGAAAATAATATTCCATCTATTGAGTTTAAAAACTTAACAATCATTCTCAAAAAAGAAAACCAAGTTATTTTTCGAACCGCTAAACCAATTGATCTTAAACTTACTAGAAAAAAAAATAAATTTATCATTAATGGAAATGATGGAATTGTTTTTGGAAAACTATTTAGGCAAATTTCACTTTCTGGACGTTGGGAGACAGATAGTAAATTGATTGACTTAAAACTTGAAATTCAAAATTTTTCTGTTCAAAAAATCTCAGGTGCAGTTCAATCTATAACTCTTTTAAATGCTTATGATGGAGAACTAGAAGGTTTTTTACATTACTATTCTTCTAACCAAGAAGAGAAAATTGATGGAAGTTTAGATTTCTATTCCTTATCGGGATATTTTTTAAATGATTTCAAAATAAATTCTCTTATGTTGAATGTAAAGTTTTCTTATTTTTCTGATGGGAAAGAAGTTTATTTTAATAGGAAATTGAATAATCCTCATTTTGTTTGTGATATTCAGTATCATAAAAAAGAAGACGGAAATGTTTTACACAGAATCTCTGGTTCTTTAGAAAACCTAGAAAAGTTTGATTGGGGTTATAAGGAAAACCAAACACTACAACTATCTGGTAAGATAAATTTTGATATCAATTTAGAAGAATTAGCAAAAGGAAACGAATTGTTTCAATTATCTGGTTTAATCAATTTTCAACAGTTTTCTTTAAAAGAGACAAATTCCAAATTTTCTCTGTTTATTGAAGAGGGTGGACTTCGAGCAAATTCATCTGGTGAAATACTAGGTAGCCTAAAAGGAAAATTATTTTCAAAAAAATTTCACTGGAAATCTTTTGGTACTTTGAAGTGTTTAAAATCAAATCAAAATTTAACTTATGTTATACAATCCAATTTAGGATCGGAGTTATTTCTTGAAAAATACATTCAAACAGAGTATGAAGGCTTATCTGAAGTAATTCTTTCTCAAATTGAAAAATCAATTCAAGAACAACAAGAAAAAATGTACACGCAAAACTATATTATTTATAATCCTATGTTTAAAAAATTTATTGAGCAAGCCAATTTACAATTTTCTATAAATGTTGATTCTTTTTACATTGCCGAGAAAGGTGAAAATTTAGGAAAAATTTACGGAAATCTAAAGTATTCAAGAAATAATTTACAATTTAAACTAAGTTCTATACAGGAAACTCCTTTGTTTGATTTTGATCTAAAAGCTATTATTGATAGAAGAAATCCCTATTATGACTTGAGAGTAAAGTATAGAAATTATCAATGGAAAAACTTATTTATTGAGTTTTGTGGATATGGAATTTATCCAAACACTGTAAATTTAGATTTGAGTTTACAAACGAGTGGAAATAATTTTTCAGAAATGCTTTCAGGAAAATCTTTCAATTTAGAATTTGAAATCAATGATTTTGAATGGAAACTTAGAAATCCTAAAATTTCCTCTGATTTTTTTATTTATAAAACCCCAAAATGGAGCACAAAAGGAGGATTTTCTGGTTATGGATTTGAAGGTTACTTCAGAAACTTGGAGTTATTTTCTCAAACGGCAAGTTTTAAAGGATTTGGTAGTACAAAAATTGGTGGCTTTCAATTCAATTTTTGGGGACAAAATTCTGGAGCTTATGTGAATTGGAGTGTAATTACTAACAAGGAGAAGAAATGCCAATTTTCGTTCAACTAATTTTATTTTTTACAATTGGTTGGAATCTTGCTTGTTCTAAAAAAGACAAGGAAGTTTTAGAACTTAAGAAGATTGATTCCAAAGAGCTTGTTGGAGCTTGGAAAATTGTGCCTTCTGGAGGAGAAAGAATTCTCTTTGAACCTCAAAGCAAAGCCAAAATCATTCGTAAAAATGGAGAAGAAATTTTAGTGTACTTACGAGCAGATTTAGATGGCATGAGGATTTTGGATTCGGAAGATTCTACTGTTCCTTTAGGATATTTTTTATTTATGGAAAGAAAAGAAAACGTTTGGGCTGGAGTTTACAAAAAGCAATTGGTGAGACTTGAAAAAGAAACTACTCCGAAAAAATCCGTTTTAGAATAGCACTTGAACCTTTTTTGGAAGGTTCCCCATCTCCCAAACTTATCTTCAATTTATGAAGGTTTTGAATCATTTCTTGTTTGTAAGTTTCATTCTCTAAAAGTTGTATGGTCTCTTGCATTATGTTTTCAGGAGTACAGTCTTCTTGTAAAAGTTCTTTACAAATAAATTTTTGAGATAAAACATTTACAAGCCCGACATAAGGAATTTTTAGAAGAAATTTTCGTGCAATAAACGCAGTAAACCAACTTGTCTTATATAAAATAACCATTGGCTTTTCATAATAAGCAACTTCTAGAGTAGCAGTGCCAGAGGCAACTATAACAGCATGAGCTTTTTCTATACATCGAGCGGAATTGTTTGGTTGATATTGAATTTTTAATGATGGTTCTAATTGTTTATGTTTTTCAATAGTAGTAAGAATATAATTTTCTTCCTTTTTGGAAATAGAAGGCAAAAGAAATTCTAAGCATATATTTTTTTGTTTATAATGTTGTACTAATTTTATGCTAGCTTTTAACATAGGAGGAAGTAAACGACGAATTTCTGCTGAACGAGAACCCGGCATAAGAGTAATGACTTTTGTATTTTGAGAAACAGTAATTTCTTTACCTGACGCGTAACGTAAAGGCATTTCACTAATAATAGGATGTCCAACAAATTCATTTGGAATATTATGTTTATCGTAAATTTCTTTTTCAAATGGAAAGAGAAGTAACATTAAGTCAATCATTTGCTTAATTTTATAAATTCTTTCGTATTTCCATGCCCATATTTGGGGAGATACATAAAATATAATTTTAATATCGGAAATTTCTTTTTTTAGCATTTCCGCTAGTCGTAAATTAAATCCGGGATAATCTATTAATATAGCATGTTTACAGTTTTTTTCTTTTGTCAGTTTTACAATTTGATGAGCTAGTTTTTTCAGTTTCCTATATTTGAAAGCTGCTGCAACTAGTCCAATTACAGTCAACTCTTCTATTTCTACAATAGACTGCAACCCAACTGCTTTCATTTTTTCACCACCAATTCCAAAGAAAAGAAAGTCTTTATATTTGGAAAGTTCTAAGAGTAAACTTCCTCCCAAATTATCTCCAGAATGTTCACCAGCTATGGTTAAGATAGGTATCATAGTTTAATTTTATTTTTTAAGTGAGAAAAATTTAAAGAATCATCATAACTTATAATGTGAATTTTTAATTTATCGGCTAAATCTATAAATTCTTTTGGATTTATTACAATTGTTTGAAAACTTCTAATAGCTAAAGTTTTAAATTTATATTCTTGCATGATCTTCAACGTAGAAACTCCTACAGTTGGTAAGTCAAATCTTTCATCTTGAGTTGGTTTAGAGCTTTTACATAACGTTGCTCCTTTGTTGCGAGAGAGTTTTCCCCCTCTATGAATGCATTCATCTGTTCCTTCAATTGCTTCTAGTGCTAAAACCATTTTATCAATTACAATAACGGTTTGTCCTATGTCTAAGTCTGCAAGTTTTTGAGCAAGTTGCATTCCATAAATTACATCCTCCCAATCTTTTTGAGATATTTTAGCTGACGTGTAACGTCCCGGAGAAAGTAAAAGAGACTTTAAATAAGTTTTTTGAGAAAGAATAGTAATTCCTTCTTTTTCAAATTCTTTAGCCACTACTTCAAAAAATGTATAATCATTTTTATTAAGCATTTTTGCCATAAGTAAGATGGCTTTCAGATCAAACTTATAAGATTTTAAAATAATGTCTTTGTTAACCTTTCCAAGCAAAACTAATTTAGTAATAGAGTTTTTTTTGCATACCTTCAGAACTTTCCCAATTTGAGTAATGTAGATGGGAATTGTACGATTTGAAAATTCTCTAGGTTGAAATTCTGATTCTTGTACTGCTAAAAAAAAAGGATCTTCCCCGTTTGCCAAAGCCTCTTTCATTGCAATGTGAGGCAAATCCCCCCCACCTGCAATGATTCCTAAACGTTCCAAGATTTACTCTGACTTGCTAGCAGTTGAAGTAGACGCCGTTTCTTTTTTCTCTGTGGAAGAAGAGGATTCAGAATTAGAGCTACCATTTTTCTTATAATCTGTGACATAGAAACCACTTCCCTTAAAAATGATTCCTGTGCCATTAGAGATGAGACGTTTTACATTTCCTTTTTTTTCACAAAGACAGTTAGAAAGAGGTTCTTCTTTAATAGATTGAAAGTGTTCGAAGGTGGTGTCGCAAGTATAACATTTATATTCATATGTGGGCATACTCGTTTCCTCCTTGTTTGACCAATTTTTAGACAGATAATTTTTTAGCAAGTTTAAAATTTTATTGAGAAAGTTTTTATTTATT
>CALDSP010000078.1 GCA_937924465.1 uncultured Leptospiraceae bacterium | reverse complement strand
TTTGAGTTGATTTATAAAATATTTCCAATCTAAATCAGCAGGTACTGTATTTATAATAATATTCAATTTAGAGTTTAACTTATCCTTGGGAGTAGGATTTAAAACTACATCACTTGCACCTAAATTTAAAGCAAACTCTGCTTTATCCTTACTTGTTGTAAAAACTGTAACCTTATTTCCTAATTTTTGTGCAAATTGCAAAGCTAAATGTCCAAGCCCACCTATTCCAATTATTCCAATGTGTTGTCCAGAACTCATACCTGCATAACGTAAAGCAGAATAAACAGTAATTCCCGCGCACATTAAAGGAGAGGCTTTGTTAGATTCAATAGAGTCTGGAATCTTAAAGGCAAAACGACTATCTACCTGAACATATTTAGCAAATCCTCCATGACGCCCAACGATCACACCAACATTTTTATTACAAAGATTTTCTTTTCCATTCAAACATTCTTCACATTCTAAGCAAGCACTTGCCTGCCAACCTACACCTACTCTATCTCCAATTTTTAAATGTTGAACCTCATTTCCAATGTCTACAACTCGACCCACAATCTCGTGTCCGGGCACAAGAGGATAACGACTCATTCCCCAATCGTTATCAATCATATGAATATCGCTATGACAAATTCCACAGGTTTCTACTTGGATTAAACAATCAAATGAAGAATGTTCCTTTATTTCATATTCAAAATTTTCTAAACTTGCTCCTTTTGTCTTTGATGCAAGCGCATTTACTTTCATAATTCCCCCTACTTTGTTATTACCCCTACAGGTAGTTCATAAAACCAATCTAGGAATCTTTGAATATTTGCTCCAGTGTAAATTAATCCATGTTGGGGACAGAGCATATCAATTTTTAATTGATTTATTCTCTCACACCAGTCTTTTTTTGCTTCGTTTGAACCCATCCATCTTTCATGAAATCCTTTCGCATAACGTATGTGACTATCAAAATCTTTTACAAAAATTTCACCTGACGTCTCTGGTAAAAGAGCCGCCCCAATATCCCCAGAAAAAAGAATTTTAGCTTTTTCATCATACAAATGAAAATTTCCAGAAGAATGCAAATAATGAGCAGGGATAAAAGAAATTGGCAATCCATGAAAATGAAATGTCATTCCTAAGTCTGGAATAGAAATAAAAGTTTCTTTTGTTCCCCCAAAATGAGGAATAAAACCCGTCCAAAGTCGACTTACAAAACATTTTAAATTAGGACTTACGTCTAACCATAAACTTAAAGAGCTAATAATATCGGGATCTTGGTGAGAAGAAAAGATATACTCTAAATTATTTGGATTCAACTCTGCAGAAATAGAGCTGAACACAGCCGGAAAAATTTCAATTCCTCCCGGATCAGTAATTAAAAAACTTTCATCATTTTGTAAAACGTATTCGTTTGTATCAATAATATAATCTGGACGTTCAGGGTCTTGAGTAATGACTGCCCATTTATGTTTGCTTTCCGTGTAAATATACTGAAACTTTTTCATATAAAAATTTGCTCATCTTCCATTAAATTTACTTTAATCTCTTTTTGAATGCTTTCTAAAGCATCTAAAATCTGTAATACGGAATTTTCTACTTTTTCAGTAATCAATCTAAAAAAATTAGCGTTATTAGAAATGTGAGCTGCCTCTACTTTGCTACATATAGCAATATAATGCCCACTTTTACAAAGTTTGAAAGCATGCTGAACTAACGAAGCTAAATTTATTAGCTCTTGTTTTATTTTTTTTTGTTTCATGTTTAGTGAATCTTCATGCAGTTTTAATTTGACATTTAAATGAACTTTAGAATTTCGGGATTTATCAATCGTTCTAATCAATACTTTATAACTTCTACGAATTTGATATAGTTTAGTAAGAGAATTTAGAGTTTCATAAATTCTTTCTCTTAGTTTAGAAGATTGTTTTTCAATTTCTTGACTAAAATCTACTAGAGAAGAGGAAACTGCAGAAAATCCAACTGTAGAATTTTCACTTGTAGTAACTAAATAGCTATTTAGAGCTTGAATTCTGATTTCATAAGAGAGATGTTCTATTCTTCCAATTAAGTCATTGATTAGGATGATAGATTCAAACTTCACAGGTTTATAAATCTAATTTGGACCAACCGTATTTTTCTTGAGCAATTTGCATAGCACATTGAAAAGTAGATTTATTTTTTAAGAAAAGATAATTTTGTTCTTTAATATTTCTTTCATACTTATAGTCTCTCCAAATTTCTTGTAAAATTAAACGAACTTTTTTATCTGCTAAGTTCTTCAAAATATCTTTAAAGTTTGCTTCTACTGTAAGACTTGTTCCATAGGTTTCAACCCATTGATTTAATTTAGAATCATTGAGCATAGCTTGAATGAGTAAACTCCATACAAGATTTTTACTTTTACTAAATAATTCATAGTACTTCTCAGCAGAATTATATTTAATTGTTGTTGTTACTTCACCCAAACGAAAATGGATTTTGTAAATTAGAACAATCTTTCTTGCGTCTATTTTAAGATACTTTTCTTTAAACGTAGCTGTATATTTACTTTCATCTTCAAAGACTTCTCGAAGTCTTGAAAGTTTATCTATTTCTCCTTGGATTGCTAAGAAAGTTTGCCCAAGTTTTTTAATTTGAATAGAACGATTCTGTTCAATTCCCATTTCTTCTAAATCTTCATGAGAAAGCGAACCGAAGGCATTTTCTTGCCGTTCATAATAAATCCCTAATTCATTTCGAAACTTATCAGAAAATTCCAACTGAATAAGATCGGAAGCTCGCAAGTTCCAAGGTTCAACAGGATTTTGGCGATTATTGTTGATAGTTACGTTTACAATAAAGTTTGAACTACTTAAAGACTTTGGGTGAATAATCTTACTCATTACCTCAATGCTTTGAACTTTTTCCAAAGTAGAGCTGTTGAGTAACTCCAAATTTTCCTCCGCAAACTTTGCAAAACTCGTAATTGTTTGTGCTCCATTTAGGATTCTTGGTTCTGTAATTGTAATTTTATCATTTTCTACTTGAACATTTGTAGCAGAAATAGTAATTCCATTATGATGGAAAACAAAATTCCTGGGATCCTCTAGATTGGAAATAATATTTTTCAAACTCTTTCGAATAGAACGATTTGGACTATTGTCTGGAGAAAGTCCTGCACGAATATTTTTTTCAAAAAGTCTTATTCCCATTTCTTCATACATTTTATACAAATCATAAAGTTTTAAAAATCCTAAATAAAGTTTAGTACCCTCTTGATTCTGGCGATTCACAAAATTAGAAAAGTCTAAAGTGTAAGAATGGGTTCTATTCGCTTGAGAACCTCCACCTCTTCTACGATTTGTATTTGAGAGAAAATCTACATTTAAAGTAATTTCTCTATTTGTAAAATATTGATCAATTAAATATTTTTTAGATTCTAAGTCTTCTCGCAAACTAGAAAGAGTATCACTATTATGGGCTTTTTCAGCATCTCCATTAAAAACAAAGTAAATAAAAATTCTCTCAATCAAGGCTTGATTTTCAAAAAGACTAGCACGAATTTGTTTGATAAAGCTGTCTTTTGTTTCAGAGTTAGAAAAAATAGCTTCCATTCCTTCTTGTATTAGTTGTTTAAAGGAAGTTTTGAAAACTTGAATCTTTTCACTCCAATGGAAAGAATATAAATAAAAATTTTTTTTCGCTGCGTCAAAATAAAACGCATTTAAACCTGAAAAATGTTTGACCTCATCCACACAAGCTCTAAGTTCATCAATAGGTTTTTCAAATTCTTTTGAAAGAAAAAGTACGCTAAAAAAATCTTCTTTTCTATGAAATCCCCATGATTTATAATTAGAAAAAGCTTTAGATAGATCATGTTGTGTAACTTGCATAAAATTTTAACTCTCTGTTTTATTCTAACTATCGACAAAAAGAGAGAGTTTTCTCAACTCTCAAATTATCCTAAACGCCAACTTTTTCGTTTTCCATTTCTATAAATTGATCTAGAATGTAAATTTCATACTCATAGCCTTGTTCGGTCAAGAAAAGCTGCCTGTTTTGTCCAAATCTCTCTTCACTTGTATCTCTAGAAACCAAAGAGTAAAAAATAGCTCTATTGTCTCCTTGTTTAGGGCGGAGAATTCTTCCTAGTCTTTGAGCCTCTTCTTGTCTTGAACCAAAAGTTCCAGAGACTTGAATTGCTATGTTTGCATCAGGTAAGTCAATAGAAAAATTGGCTACTTTGCTTACTACCAGAGATTTCAATTCTCCACGGCGGAAAGCATGATATAAATCTTGTCTTTCATTTAAAGGGGTTTTACCTGTAATTAAAGGAATTTTAAATTTCTGCGAAATTTCTTCCAACTGGTTTATATATTGTCCTATAATAAGAATGTTTGAATTAGCGTGTTTCTTTAAGATAAGCTCAATTGCTTTTAGTTTCTCAGGATTTTCTGATGCAATACGAAATTTTTCTCTATCATCGGAAATAGAATAACGCAGTCGCAGCTCCTCATCCATATTTACGCGAATTTCAATACACTTAGCTTCTGCAATCCAAGCCTTGCTTTCTAATTCCTTCCACGGAACATCATATTTTTTAGGTCCAATTAAACTAAATACATCTTCCTCTAACCCATCTTCTCGAACTAAAGTTGCAGTAAGTCCTAGTCGACGTTTTGCTTGTAATTCAGACGTCATGCGAAACACTGGAGCAGGTAAAAGGTGAACCTCATCATAAATAATCAATCCCCAATTATTTGCGCTAAATATATGAAAATGGGTAAAGTCTGATCCCTTGTTTTTACGATGAGTAAGAATGTTATAAGTAGCAATAGTAATAGGTTTGATTTCTTTAGTCTCTCCTGAATATTCTCCAATATCGGATTCCGGAATATCTGTTTTATCTAATATTTCATTTTTCCACTGGCGAATAGAAAGAGTATTAGTAACTAAAATAAGAGTCTCTGCCCCAATGAGCTGCATAACTCCAATTCCTACAATAGTCTTCCCTGCTCCACAAGGAAGTACAATGACTCCCGAACCTCCTTCATTTCTACCACCTGCGTGAAATACTTCAATTGATGCTCTTTGGTAATCTCTCATACCAAATTTACGTCCATCTCTAGTGACTGGTTTTAAATTGAACGGATATTTGTTTCCTTCATCGTATCCTGCTAAGTCTTCTACTGGAAATCCAATTTTAATGAGAGCTTGTTTTATATGTCCGCGAAATTCTTTTTTGACTAAGATTTTATCGATGTTTAAACGTTCTTGGATAAATGGTTGAATAGCCCTATGGGAAGAAATTTCTTGAATAAATCCTTTTTCATTAGATATAATGGCAAGTTCCCCTGTATCATCTTTTATAAGCTTGACCTTTCCATAACGACTAATTTGCTCCCGAATTTCATTTAGAACATTCTTTGGGATAGAATAGCGAGCAAATCTTTCCAAACTAGCAATGATTTCGTCGGCAGTCATTTTACTGGAAGCAGCGTTCCATAAAGAAAGGGGAGAGATTCTATAAGTATGCAAGTATTCTGGACTTTTTTCTAATTCAGCAAATCTAGAAATGTGAGCTCTACATTCTTCAAATTCAGGATTATCAACTTCTAAAAGAAGAGTCTTATCACTTTGAATAATCAGTGGTTTACTCATGTTTTTTCTCCAAGCATAGCCAAGATTGAAAAAAAAGTATTATATGTCAAGCTAAATTAAGTTCAGAACAGGAAATAGAAATTATGCTAAGAAATTTTATACACGCATCTATTGCGACCTTGCTCTTTGGCTTTATAAAGCAATTGATCGCAGCGATGAATCCATTGGTAATTTGTCTCGTTACTTTGAATTTCTGCAATTCCTATACTTATAGTAACGGTTTGAGTTGGAAGTATTTTTGTTTGCTCTACTTCTTTACGAATTTTTTCGGCAACAACCCAAGCTCCTTCCAAATTAGAATCTGGAAGTAAAATAATAAATTCTTCTCCACCAATTCTAAAAATGGAATCTAATTTGCGAATTTTGGACTGAATAATTCTTACAACCTGAATTAAAACATCATCTCCTGTTGCATGTCCATAAGTATCATTAATAGATTTAAAGTGATCTACATCGATTGCAAGAATACAAGAAAGTGTCGCATAACGTTTTAATCTTTCAAAGGCTTGAGTAAGCATAATATCTAATTGACGTCTATTATAAGCACCCGTAAGAGGATCTCGAACAATCAATTCTTTCATTTTATTTTGAATTCTAAATGTTAGTATAGAAAAAAGATGAGATAAAAGTAACGTCAAAAAAAGAGTTAGTATAATTTTATAACTAAGCGCACCTTCAAGAAATTCTTTACTAAAGTAAAAAACTGTCACAAGAAGTAGCATATTCATAGGAAGTGAAATCTTCCAATGTAACATAAAATGGATCATGAGTACTATTGGGTAACTCCAAAATATTCCATCTAACCTTTGTTCTTTTATGGATAAACCTATTGTGAAAATGATGAAACAAAAAGTTAAAATTGAGGAAAATAAAATATTTTTTTTCCTATAAAAAATTATAGAATTAAATAAAAGTAAATTTGAAACAATAAAATTTAAAATCCCTAAATGAAACCTATTTTGAGAAAAGTGATTTAGTGATAAAAGGAGTACCACTATAGAAGATACAAAACTAATCCAAAAGAAAATTCTTTTTCTATGATAGTCAAACTCTTTTTCAAAAAGTTCGTTTGCTTTTTCACTGAAGCTAAAACGAAACATATTGCATTTTTCTTTTTTCTATCCTTTCTTTTTAGGTGGAGATCTCTTGGGTATAGAAGAAGTCCCTCCTCCAAAATCAAACTGATAAGAGGTAGAAAGATATGCTCCATTTTGAGAAGAGCCAATACTTCTTTGGTAATTTTGTTTATCTAAAAAGTTTTCGATTAGTGCGTAACGTAAGGTAGGTTCTGCACTAAAATTATTTCCTGTTCCACCACTAGCTATTATCCAAGGTGTGTTTCTGTAATTCGAATATTTTACTTGAATTTGTTCTTGTCTAAATCCTACTTGAATTTTCCATTTCTCTGTAAAAGAAATTTCTACACCAAAAGCGGCACGTGTAAGTTGGTAAGAATATAAAGATCTTGCGTTATTGAGTTCTATATAAGTTCTTTCATTCAAACTCCCTACTCTTTGGAGTTTATAACTCATATTATTTAATGTAGAAGAAGAATCAAGCACGGGGAATGGAGCTTGAAAATCGAGCAATAATGAAAAGTTTTGATTTATAACGTACTGCAAATCTAATCCAATATAAGGATGAAGAGAATAAGAATTCATTTCTCCTTTCCATGTTGTCATAAGTGTATTTCCACTAAAAATCAACTCATCTTGAATAAAAGATTTTATATGATTACGAAAACCCAATCTAGGAGTTACAAAAAGCCT
>CALDSP010000077.1 GCA_937924465.1 uncultured Leptospiraceae bacterium | reverse complement strand
GTTTTACTATTTCTGTTAGTTCTGCTTGGGTTACTGTTTCTACTTTTGCTGGGTTGGGCAAACTTATTTTAAATGCGAGTGCTTCAGCTCCTTCTTCTTCCCACCATTCCCATAGGTTGTATTGGCTCATGTCTTTACCTGTGAGTGTGTGGAGTTGGTTTTCTAGTTTTTTGTATTCTATATCATCTACAATATGATTCGATTTGACTTTTCCATTCATGATTGCTTGGATGAGTTTTTGATTTCCAATTTGTTTAGTGTGAATTTGAACTTCCATAAGTTTATTATTTTGTATTTGATAGACCTTACCTGCTTGGTTTTTTAAAAACCAAAAAGTTTCCATTTTTCCATTTAAATGAGAAATAAGCTCTAACTTTTCCCCATAGTTATGGTAGATAAAAACTACTCTTCCTTGTTCTGTTTCGAGGGTTCTAGCCAACATACCTTTTTCATCAAACTCTCCTAATGCTAAAGGGTTAGATCCAGTCCAAAACTCAATTAAATTTAAAATCACTACATCAACAAGCCCTGCAATTTCATAAACGGGAATGAAATTTAAAACGTAGAAGACCAAAGTTTTTACAAAGCGAGTAAGTAAACCACTCCCCACATTGATAGAATCATTGAATTGGTAAACTTTCCTAACCAAAGAAAACTTTCCAAAACAATTAGAAAGACTTGTAAATAACACTCCTAACAATAGAGGAATTAAAATAAATTTTTGAATTCTTCTCATCATAAACTTTCCTTTATAAGTTTTTAAGCATTGAAATTTGTTTTAAAAATTTAGCAATTCATTTTTTAGTTACGTTTCTTTATGAAAATTTTTTATGTCACTTTATAAATCTTGACTTTGTTTCAAAACTTTATAAGTTGTTCTTATGGCTACAGATTTAAATACCGTTTTTCTAGTTGGAAGACTCACTAAAGATCCCGAATTCAAAATTGTGAACAATTCTTCAGTAGTAAACTTTTCTATTGCAAACAATCGAACTTATATGCAAAATGGAGTAAAAAAAGAGGAAGTAAACTATTTCGAGTGCGTAGCTTGGGGAAAACTAGCAGATATTATTAAACAATATACTAGTAAAGGAAAACAAGTTGCTATTGAAGGTCGACTTCGTCAAGAAACTTGGGATACTTCCGATGGTAAAAAAGCAAGCAAGGTTCGTATTTATATAAATAATTTACAACTGCTGGGAAGTATGGGGGCTTCTGTTCCTAGTGAAACTCCAACTTCTTCCGAATATGCTGAAACCTCTTATGAAAACATTCCAGAGGTGGAACCAGAAGATATATTTTAACTTGTAGCGAGGAATACAATGCAAGAGAATTTAGATTTCACTCATCTACATTTGCACACAACGTATTCTATGTTAGATGGAGCCATTCAAATCCCAGAGCTTATGAAACGAGTTAAAGAATTGGGAATGAGTTCTGTAGCCATCACTGATCACGGAAACATGTATGGAGCAATTGAATTTTACAAAGAAGCCATAAAACATGAACTCAAGCCTATTATTGGTTGTGAATTTTATGTTTCTCCTAGCCGAAATAAAGAGGAAGAATTAGAACAGATTGCAGATGGTGGAAACTATCATTTGATTCTTCTTGCAAAAAATGAAATTGGTTATAAAAACTTAATTAAACTTTCTAGTCTTTCTTTTACAGAAGGCTTTTATCGAAAACCACGAATTGATTATGAATTGCTTTCTAATTATACCGAAGGTTTAATTTGCTTAACTGCATGTTTGGCAGGTGAAGTGAATCGAAAAGTCTTAGAGGGAAAAGAAGAAAAAGCTTTTGAATTAGCTTATAAACTAAACGAAATGTTTCAAGGAGAAGATTTTTACTTAGAAATTCAAAACCATGGACTTTCAGAACAGGAAAAGGTTGCAAAGAAGATCATTGAATTTTCTAACAAAACTAAAATTCCTTTAGTTCTTACAAATGATTCTCATTTTTTAAATAAAGACGATAAAGAAGCCCAAGACATATTGTTAAGAATTGGAACGCAAAAAACTATTGAAGATGAAATGCGATTTGGATTTAATGAAGAGTTTTATGTCAAAAGTCCTTCTGAAATGTTTCAATTATTTCCTGAACATGAGCAAGCCTTTTACAACACAAATGTCATTCGAGATAAATGCAGTCTTACCTTTAAGTTTGGGAATCCTCTCTTGCCTAAGTTTAATGTTCCTGAAGGGTATGATGTAGACTCTTATTTAGAAAAATTAGTTTGGGATGGAATTCGATCACGTTATGCGACAATTACTGAAGAAGTGAAACAGAGAACAGAATTTGAACTTAAAACTATTCGTAACATGCATTTTGCAGGGTATTTTTTGATTGTCCAAGATTATATAAATTTTGCTAAACGTTCTGGAATTCCTGTAGGACCCGGTAGAGGTTCTGCGGCCGGTTCTATTATTGCTTATGCTTTGGGAATTACAAATGTAGATCCCATTCGTTATAATTTACTTTTTGAAAGATTTCTAAATCCTGACCGCAAGGATATGCCCGATATTGATACTGACTTTTGCGTTGAGCGAAGAGAAGAAGTTATAAACTACATAAAACACAAGTACGGAGAAGATAGAGTTGGTCAAATTATTACCTTTTCTTCTCTGGCGGCGAAGAATGCAATCAAGGACGTTGCGCGCGTATTTAATGTTTCTTTTAGTGAAGCAAATGAACTAACCAAAACCTTTCCAAATAAGTTAGGAATCTCTATTCAAGAAGCATTGGAGACTTCTAAGGATTTACGAGATATAGTAGAAAAATCATATATAAACAAAAAAATCTTTCAAATTGCTCAAAAATTAGAAGGAAATTACCGACAACCCGGACGTCATGCGGCAGGAGTCGTCATTGCTCCTTCTCGTTTAGATGAGGTGGTTCCTCTTTCTACTGTTGCAGAAAAAGGCAAAGACACGCGTTCTATTGTTACCCAGTACGATAAAAACATGCTTGAAGCAGTGGGACTCATAAAAATGGATATCTTAGGTTTAAAAAACCTTACTACTATAAAGCATGCTGTTGATTTTATTTACCAAAGGAGAGGAGTAAAATTAGATATTGATAAAATTCCTTTAGATGATCCAAACACATTTGCCCTCTTACGAAAAGCAAATGTTTTAGGAGTGTTTCAGTTAGATTCCTCTAGTGGAATTCGAGATTTATTTGCAAAAGCTCAAGTTCAAACATTTGAAGAGATTGCGGCACTACTTGCTTTGTATCGCCCGGGTCCTATGGGATCTGGAATGCTAGATGATTATTTAGAGCGCAAAAATGGTAGAAAACAAGTTACTTATCCGCACCCATCCTTAGAAGAAATTTTAAAAGAAACTTATGGAGTAGTAGTCTACCAAGAGCAAGTGATGGGAATTTCTAGAGTTGTGGGTGGGTTTTCTGTAGGAGATTCTGACGTATTACGCAAGGCCATGGCAAAAAAAGATAAAAAGAAACTCCCAGAACTCAAAGAGAAGTTTGTAAAGGGAGCTGTGAAAAATGGTCACAATGAGAAATTTGCCATAGAACTTTTTGAACAATTAGAAAAATTCGGAGAGTATGGTTTTAATAAGTCTCACTCTGTAGCCTATGCTTTTGTTACATATCAAACTGCTTATTTAAAAGCAAATTATACCATTGAGTATATGACAGCCCTTCTTGCAGGAGATTATGGTAGAACAACTGATATAGTCAAATATATAAACAATTGCCGTGAGATGGGAATTAAAGTTTTAGCTCCCGACATAAAAGATTCAGAAGTTTCGTTTAAAATCTTAAATGATGATTCTATTCGGTTTGGACTTTCGTCTATAAAAGGAGTTGGAGAAGTTCCTGCAGAAAGTATTATTCAAACAAGAAACAAACTAAAAAATTTTTCTACATTAGAAGACTTTTTGAAAAATGTAGAAACCAAGCATTTGAATAGAAAACTTTTGGAAGCCTTAATTTATGCAGGGGCATTTGATTCTTTTGGTTATACAAGGAAGTGCCTTCTTGAAAATTTAGATTCTCTTATCTCTTATGCTCAAGAAGAACAAAAACGCAAACAAGAAGGAATGATGGGACTTTTTGGAGAAGAATCAAACTATACTTTATATTTACCTAAGCAAGCAGAGGAATGGGAGTTAGAGGAAAAACTAAAACTAGAAAAATCAGTCTCTGGAGTCTTTCTAACTGGACATCCTCTTGATAAATACAAAAAGTATTTAAAAACCTTATCATACTCCACAATTGAAAAAATAGAAGACATGTCGTCAGGTGCAAAGGTAGACTTTTGTGGAGTTATAACCAAAATTGAAATTCGTTATAACAAAAAAAATGAAGAATTTGTAAATTTTAAAGTAGAAGACTACACTGGAGAAATTGACTGTATTTTGTTTCATAAAAATTATCTAAAGTACAAAGAACTTTTAAAAGAAGATCAAATTCTTTTTTTAAGTGGAAATTTAGATAAAATCGAAATAGGAGAAGCCGAAATCAAAGGACAAATCTTAGTAAACTCATTAGAAATGTTAAATGATGAAATTCTAGAAAACAAATTAGAAAAATCTTTGCATATTATTTTGCACACAACGAATGATCTAAGCATTATCAATCGTCTTTATGCGGTGTTAACAAGTTTTAAAGGAAGTTCAAGTGTATTTTTCCATCTACAAACAAATGGACATTCTGGAAAAAAAGTCATTAAAGCACATCCCCATTATAATGTAGAACCAAATCAAGAACTTTTTTACCAACTTAAATCTATCTTAGGTCCTAACTCTATTTTTTATTCTATTGGAGAAGAACTTCGTAAAGTTTCATGAATCCTTTTGCTGCTCACTCTCGAGAGTTTGAAGATTTTCTTTATGTGTATCCTGTAATTTCTAGACGTTCAGAAGGTCTTTCCATTGGCATAAATCTTTCTTTAAGAAAAGAATGCAATTTTGATTGTCCTTATTGTCAGGTAGATAGAACTCATATTCTGGAAAAAGATAGAGAAGTAAAGTTTGAAGTTTTACAAAAAGAAATTCATTTGATTATACAAAATGCACTAAACGGTGAGCTTTGGAAATATCCACGTTTTGCAAATGTAAAACAAGAATTCAAACAAATTCGAGATATTGCAATTAGTGGGGATGGGGAATCCACTACAAGTAAATATTTTTTTGAAACCGCCAACTTGGTTTTAAAAATTATAGAAGAATACGAAAGGCAAAATTTAAAAATAGCTCCTGTTGTAATTACAAATGCAACTATGCTACACAAAAAAGAAATTCAAGAAATCCTACTCACTATGGTAGAAAAGGGTGGTGGTCCATGGGTAAAGCTAGATGCAGGAACAGAAGAAGAGTTTAAAAAAGTAGCAGAGACGAAAATTTCTTATTCAAAAATTTTAGATAATATTCTAAGTTTTGCAAAATTAACTCCTATTATTCTACAAACAATTCAATTTTATTTTCCAAATCAAGTTGTATCATTTAATTTAAAACCTTTCACCCAACGTTTAAATGAACTTCAAACTAAAGGTGCAAACTTTCGCTATATACAACTTTATACATTAGCAAGAGATACGAAAGTCAAAAACCTTATTCCACTTACGAAAGAAGAACTTTCACGTAACGCTGAAATCATACAAAGAGAAACTGGAATTTTAGTAAAAGTGTATTCATGAGTCTTGCTATTCAAAATTTATCAGCATGGTACAATCAAAACCAAGTTTTGCATAATATAAATATTTTTATTGCAAATAAAGAAATTCATTGTTTAGTGGGTGAGTCTGGTTCTGGAAAATCTACAATTTTAAAGATTCTTTTTGCTAATCACAGACCAACAGAAAAACTCACTTTTACAGGTGAGATTTATTTAAATGAAAAACTCATTGCAAAAACTAAAGATCTTAAAAACTTAGGTAGACTTTCAGAATTAGAACTAATTTTTCAAGAACCTAGTCTTTCTTTTAATCCTAATTGGACCTTAGGTGAAATATTGCTTGAACCTTTAGAGTTATTGAAATTAGAAAAAGAATCTTATTATAAAGAAATGAAAACTTGGTTAGAAAAGTTTGAAATTTCTCAAAATTCTTTCAATAAATCAATCCAAAACTTCTCTGGTGGAGAAAAGCAAAGAATTGCTATAATCCGAGCTATTTTAGCAAATCCTACAGTATTGTGTATGGATGAGCCAGTAAGTGGACTAGATAAAATTATGCTTACCAAGACAGTAGAGTACATAAAGACTTTAAGGGATAGTAAAGAAATTTCAATTTTTATAGTTTCGCATGACTTAGATTTTGTTCAACTTGTTTGCGATAAAGTTTCTGTAATTCAGAATGGTAGGATACTAGAATCGCAAACAACACAAGAGTTTTTTATGAATCCAAAAACTTTTTATACCAAAGAGCTTCTTGAATCGAGAAACTTAGTTGGGATTAGAGATTTTAAAAAAAGTTAATTCTTGTTGTAAACTTTTTGTATTTGTTTCTAAACTTGTAACATTATTTAAGACAACTTGAAAAGAGAGATCAATTTTTTCAGAACCGTTTACTATGCTTTGGAGTGAACTATAAATATTTTGTAAATTTTTTTCTACTGATTCATAGATAGAGTCAAAACTAGAAAAAGAAGACTCAATACTCTTAAACCCAGTTTTTACGTTTCGTACAACAGTTTTGAGATTTTCAGAAATCCCTGTTACTTGCTCATGAGTCATTTCTGAAAGCTTGGAAATTTCTTTTGCTACTACTTCAAAACCTTTCCCATACTCTCCAGCTCTCGCCGCCTCAATAGATGCGTTGAGTGCAAGAAGATTTACTTGATTGGAAATTTCTTTTATTAGAAAAAAATTTCTTGAATTTTTTCAAAACTACCTTGAACTGTATTTAAACTCTCTAATGAATGTAAAGACTGGGTTTTAGTGTTTTGAAATTTATTCCAAATTTCTAAATTATTTTTGATAACAATCTCCTCTGTATTTTTTACTTCACTTATAAATGTTTGCATGGAAGTAAGCTGTTCTTGGAGAACAAGAGTAACACTATTTTGATTTTCTAAAGAGCTTCTCATTTGGTGGGAAGAAACTTGAATGGTATTTAAAATTTTTTGAATATCCTTAACAGCTCTAACTTGTTCAGAAGATGTATTTTTGAGCTTTTGAAATTCTACTTGTGCAGTTTCATTAGAATTAGAAATTTTTTTTACAAGTGTTTGAATTGAAAAAATAATATTTACAAT
>CALDSP010000076.1 GCA_937924465.1 uncultured Leptospiraceae bacterium | reverse complement strand
AGACTTAACCACAAGCTTTTCTAAAATTGACACTACTCTTAAAGTAACCAAAATTTCAGATCCGCGTCATATTCTTGAATTCAATGGAAAGCCTGCTTTTGAGGAATATGCCCGCGCTATTCACAAAAAACCAGAAGAGATTACTCCCAATGTATACTCAAAATATACATTAGGACTAGAGTTAGGAGAAGGAGAAAGACTTATTACAAGTATTCAAAAAGCTGATGATAATGGAGGATTATATACTTATAATGATGTTGCAGAAGATTTAAGTTTCTATATTTATGAGGCTTTATCTCAAGAAGAATCTAGAAGAAAAAAATTAGAAAGTTTAAAAAATGAAAAACCTATAGCCTTTCTTTCTTTTGATTGCGTCTTATGTTATTTGTCACGTAACGCTCTAAATGAAATAGAAAAAATTGCAAATATTTACGGAGAAGTTTTACCAAATGTTCCTAAGATTGGATTTGGAACGTTTAGTGAAAATTTTTGTGGAACAAATGTAAACCAAACAGAAACTTATTTAACTATTTTTGAAAAGAGATAAACATGACTTTAAATGAATACTTAGAAAACTATTTTGTAAAGTTAGGTATTGGAGAGCCAAATTTAACCAATACAATCAAACAAAGAAAAATACGAATCCAGCTTTGTTTAAAGGGATAAGATCTTGAGAAACTTGCATCTGAAAGAATGAATCAAGAAATTTTAAGTAAAGTAGACACTATCTTGAAATCTTTAAATCTTACTTAAAAAGGCTTGTTATTTTCAAGGCTTTAAAAACTTTGGATAAAGATCATCGTCAAACAAAGAAAGGGGACGATTTTTGGTTTCGACTGTTGTGGACAATGGCTTAGTGGCATGCAGGGGGGAAGGACCTCTCTAAAAACCTTCAAGCAAATAACTGCTAACAACGAATACGCTTTAGCTGCTTAATTAAGCGGCTACGGGAAGCAGTCCTTTCCACATGCGGGATTGTGTACCGTCACTGAGCAAGTGGCGTTTTTGCTTCGTTGTCGACTCGGGCAAAAATGTATCAAAGTCGATAGCGTCAGAATCCCTGAAAGTGGGTAAAACTTACGCGAAGTCCAATACACTTTCTAAGCATGTAGAGGCTAAGTTGGTTGTGCAATAGGACCCGGGTTCGAGCCCCGGCGTCTCCATACTAAATCAATAAACTTTCAATGAATGATTTTTTTGCAAATTCTAAAATTTCTTCTTTTTTTGTTTCTGCATCTTTTCTACCTAATTCAAAAGTATCAATCAGCCCTTCTGGATTAGTATAATCAAAAGAAGTAATTTTGAGAGGCCGAGAAGGATAAATGAGCAAAGTATTTTCTAAAACTTTTGGATCTTTTCCTATTATGGTTGTCTTTTCATAATAAATTCCAATTTTTTTTTCTTGTAAAGGAAATACTTCTAGCAGTAGGTTATTAGTCAGTCCTCCATCTAAAAAATATGCTTCTTTGTCACTTTGAAATTCTACAACAGGTGGAACACTAGAAGAGTTTAAAATAATTTGCTCTAAAACTTTTTCATCATTTAGATCTTCATTAGTATATATAATTTCTTTCAAGTTCCACTTTTCTACAATCTTTTGGACCCTGTTGGATTCTATTCCTTTCTCTTTATCAATTTCATCTAAAATATAAGCTCTTGCGGTTTGAGAAATGAGTTTAGCTTTGTTTATAAAATCCCCTAGTTTGTCTTTTTGTTTTGGAATTGCTTGAATAGCTTGAATATAAATTTTTACTGGAGAAGTTCGAACCTTCTCAAAATTCAGTCCATACCGAATGGTCCTTCTGTAAATATTTTCATGGGGAAAGGGATGTTGCTTACGAAAAATTCGGGCAAGATCAAAATTTTTTTCATTTCTTCGAGTTAAAGAGGCAATATATTCTACACTTTTTTCCTCTGTTTCTGAAAGAATACAAAGGATCATAGCTGCCCCTGCACTCACTCCGGACATGCCCTTGAATCGGACTCCAAACTCTCTGAGTTTACTTCCAAATCCAAGAGCATAAAATGCTTTACATCCTCCTCCTGCTACTGCAAGGTTCACTTCATAAGGGGAAGGTAATTTTAACATGGAATCATTTTAATAAAGCTAAAAAAGAATCCGCTTTTTGGCTCGCTCCTCCTACTAATCCTCCATCAATATTTGGTTTAGCAAGAAGTTCTGCAATGTTATCTGGCTTTACTGAACCTCCATAAAGAATGGACATGTTCTCTGCAATTTCAGGTTTAAATAAAGATTGTATTTCCTGTCGAATAAAAGCATGCACTTCCTCTGCTTGTTCGGGTGTAGCTACCTTTCCTGTTCCAATTGCCCAAACTGGCTCATAAGCAATAGAAAGCCGAGAAACTTCTTCAAGAGGAACATCCTTTAAGCCTTTGTGAATTTGTTCTTTCACTACTTCAAAAGTTTTTCCTGCTTCTCTTTCTTCTAGAGTTTCTCCTACACAAAGCATAGGAAGCATGTGTTCTGAAAGAGCGTGTAAAACTTTCTTGTTCAGAAACTCATTAGTTTCAAGAAGAAATTGTCTTCGTTCGGAATGTCCAATCAATACATATTGAATTCCAAAGTCTTTTAGTTGATCGCAAGAAATTTCCCCTGTATAAGCCGCTAATTTAGATGGATAAAAATTCTGTGCTCCGACTTTTACTCTAGTTTCTCGAAAAATTTCCACTGTCATATGAAGATGCACAAAAGAAGGAAATACTAAGATTTCATACTTTGGATTAGTTTTTTCTAATCCATGTTTAATACCCTCTGTGAGCTGTGCCACTTGAAGAGCTCCCAAATTCATTTTCCAATTTCCAGCAATAATTTTTTTCCTCATTCTATCTCCTTATTTTTCAGCAAAGCTTGCACACCAGGAAGGAGTTTTCCTTCTAAAAGTTCAATACAAACCCCATTTCCCGTAGATATATGCGTAAATTTTCCTTCTAGTTTAGACCTGTATACCATAGAAACTGTGTCTTTACCACTTACAATAGTTTTCGCGGAAGACTTAGAAAGAATCTTAGCTAATTTTTGAGTTCCATTAGCAAATTTTTCAAATTCAATCACTCCCATAGGACCTAGCCAAAAAATAGTTCCTGCATTCTTGATGGCTTTTTCAAAAGCAGACAAGGTTTTAGAACCAATATCCATTCCAAACCAACCATCCAAGATTCCCATTTTATCTACAGATTTGATTTTACTATTTTCTGAAAAGCTCTCTGCGATTACATGGTCAATTGGGAGTTGAATTTGTACACCTTCTACACCGGCTTTCTCAATAAATTGATGAGCAAGAACTTCATAATCTTTTTCTATAATTGAATTGCCAACTGGAACTGCTCTAGATTTTAAAAAAGTATAAGCAATTCCACCTCCAATTAGAAAAGAATTGACTCGTGTCAGAAGAGTATTTAAAACCCTCCACCTAACAGAAAGTCTAGAACCTCCCAAAATGGCAACGAAAGGTTTAGTAGGACGAGACAGCAAATGGTAGAAAATGTCTACTTCTCGAAAAAACAAACTTCCAGCATAAGACTCTAAGATTTGAGGAAGTCCTGTTGTAGAAGCTAACTTTTTGTTAGATAGTGAAAAGGCTTCATTTACAAAAACATCTCCAAGCTCTGAAAGTTTCTTAATAAACTCAAGAGAACATTCTGTTTCTTCTGAAAAATAATTTAAATTTTCCAAAAGAACAATTTCTCCATCTTGAAGTTGCAAGCTTACCTCTTTCCATTCTTCTAAGTTTGTAGAGCTAATGAACCTTACCTTTTGATTGAGTGATTTAGAAATCAATTCAGCGTAGGGACCTAAACTCCATCTTGTTTCAGAAGAATTTTTTGGAATTCCTAAATGAGAAAGGAGGAGGACTCGACCTCCTCGTTTTGTTAAAAGTTCTAAAGTTGGTAAAAACCTTTGCAGGCTTGGATTTTCTGTGTTTTTGCTTTGGAGCTCAATTTGTTCTAAATCGATTCTAACTAAGATTCTTTTTGATTTGACATCAGCTTGTTCTACTCTCGGTAAATTCATTTTATCCTTTTTGAGCCATGTAACGAATTAAATCTACCACTCGGCAGGAATAACCCATTTCATTGTCATACCATGAAATTAGTTTAAAAAAATTTCCGTTGAGTTGAATACAAGCTCCCGCATCAAAAATAGAGGAATAAGTAGAACTTACAAAGTCATTCGAAACCACTTCTTCTTCCGTATAGCCTAAAATACCTTTCATAGTTGTTTCACTAGCTTCTTTCATTTTCTTTTTAATTTCATCTAAAGAGGTGGTTTTAGTAGTTCTTACAGTTAAATCTACAACGGAAACGTCGGGTGTAGGAACTCGAAAAGCCATTCCAGTAAGTTTTCCCTCTACTTCAGGAATACAAAGAGCTACTGCTTTTGCTGCACCGGTAGATGCAGGAATTATGTTTTGAGCTGCACCTCTACCACCTCGAAAATCTTTTTTAGAAGGACCATCTACAGTAGGTTGGGTTGCTGTCATGGCATGAACGGTGGTCATAAGTCCTTCTTCTATGCCAAAATTATCTAAAACAACTTTCACCATGGGTGCAAGACAATTAGTTGTACAAGATGCATTGGAAACAATGTGATCCGTTGAAGGATTATATTTTTGTTCGTTCACGCCCATGACAAAGGTAGGTACGGTTTTGTCTTTGGCAGGAGCAGAGATTACTACTTTTTTAGCTCCAGCTAGAAGATGTTTACTTGCTCCTTCTTTTGAGGTAAATAATCCCGTCGATTCTACAACAAAATCAACCCCTAAATCTTTCCAAGGGAGTTTTTCAGGATCTTTTTCTGCAAAACAACGAATCTTTTTTCCATTGATAATTAAATGATTGTCATCATGCTCCACACTACCTTGAAACTTTCCATGCGTCGAATCATATTTAAATAAATAAGCTAAGTTGTCGGGAGGAACTAAATCATTTACGGCTACAAATTCTAGGTTAGAATCATTTAAACCATTTCTTAAAACTAATCTTCCAATCCTTCCGAATCCATTTATGGCTACCTTGATCATCTTTATCTCCTTTCCTTTATGAAAAAATTTTGCCTTTCAGAGGCAAGCAAAAATTTTAATTATGTAATTTTTATACTTGTCAATTTTCTTTTACAACTCATCCTAGGAAAACGACATGATAAAATTCATAATGAATCTTTTCCAAAAGAAAAAACAAGTTACTGTAGATGAAATTTTAAAACATCCTGATGGCAAAAGATATTATAAAGAAATTCACAATCTTAGAAAAAGCATGATGGATGAAGATGCTCTTAAAATTATCCATCGTTTGAATCGTTTTGGACATAAAAGCTATTTAGTGGGCGGTTGTATTCGAGATATGCTTTTAGATAGAAAACCAAAAGACTTTGATGTAGTAACTACTGCTACTCCAAATCAAATCAAAAATGTATTTAATAATTGTCGAATCATTGGGAAACGATTTAAAATCGTACATATTCTCTTTAAAGGAAAAGTAATAGAAGTGAGCACTTTTCGTTCTTTACCTGAACACAGGACCAACCAAGAGTTATTAGAAGAAAAAAAAGAAATTTTATTAAAGCGAGACAACAAGTATGGCACTCCAATAGAAGATGCAGCCAGAAGAGATTTCACTGTCAATGCTCTTTACTATGATCCAAGAAACGAATCTATCATTGATTATGTTGGGGGATATGAAGATATTAAAAATCGAATTTTACGAGTGATTGGGGATCCTTCAATTTCTTTCAAAGAAGATCCTGTTAGAATGCTTCGAGCAGTGAAAATAAGTGTTTTGCTTGGTTTAACTATAGAAAAGAAAACAAAAGAAGCAATTTACCAAAATAGAGCAGAATTAGCAAAAGCCTCTCCTTCTAGAATGTTAGAAGAATACAATAAAATTTTTCGAACTTGGGAATCTGCCAAAATCTTCAAGGGACTTGCAGAAAATTATTTATTTGAAATATTATTCAAAGAAGTTGCAGAGCTAGACAAAAATTATAAAGGTCAAAACGCGGGGAAATATTTTTATGAAACTAAAGTGGGAAAGTTATTGCAAATAGCAGATAGAAAACTCAAAGAACGAGAAGAGCTTACTTCTTCTATTTTTTACGTTTTGCTCTTTTCCGACATTGTAGAAAGAAAAATCAAATCAGAATCTGGAAAGTTAATTCAAATTATAAAAAGTGCTCTTGAACCAATATGCTCTCGAATGGAAATTCCTCGTCGAGAAAAAACCCGACTAGTCAAAATTTATGCCTCTCAACCAAGATTTCTCAAGACAAATGAAAAAAATAAATCACAAAATGATATTTTTCGTTCTAAGGATTACTTTTACGATGCTTTTCTATACTTTAAAATCTTAGCTGAAGTAGAACAAAATGAAGCTGCTTTACAATCTGCTTTTTTTTGGGAAATTTCTGCTCGAATTCGTCCATCAAAACCCTTACATAAAGGAAATTCTCTAAATGCAAAAATTTCCAAGAACTCTTCCAGAAAAAAAAGTAAACACAAAGAAGTATTAAACCCTCCAAGCAATACAAACCCCAAGAATAAAGAAGAAAAAATAGATCAAACCAAAATTCAAGATATAGCCGATTCAAATCTTCGAAATACTATAGAGGAATTTGATGTTTAAGACGATAATCAATTTGAGGTATAAAAAATGAGATTGCCAATAATCTTTGTATCATTTACTTTCTTTGTTTTTGCTTATGCAGAAGATATTCCCGAAAGCCAACTAAAAGAAAAACTCCAAGATCCTCTTTACGGAAAAAATTTGGAAGAAGCAGAAAAACTCTTGAATAAGAACATTCAAAAGTTAAATGAAGGAATGAAAGAACATTCTAAGATTTTAGTCGCAAAAATTAAAACCTTACCTAGAAATACTTTGGTTTACAAAGGTAAATTAAACGGTGATGAATGTGTAGAAAGCGTTGGTAATCAAGAAGATCCAGAAAATAACTGCTTGAAAATAGAAGTCTTTGATTTTGTAGAAGGAACTATGAAAAAACCAGCCTTTGGTCCAAAAAGTAAATTTATG
>CALDSP010000075.1 GCA_937924465.1 uncultured Leptospiraceae bacterium | reverse complement strand
TATAAATTGAATAGAATTACTTTTGCAAAACTTTCTTACTAATTTATCTCTTTGATATGTTGAATAAGTAGAATATTCTTCATAAGCAAAAATTTTATTGATTTGAACATTTCTGTTCATTAGAAATTTTAGGACTTCAATCAATTCTCCATATAAATTATGGAGCTTTGTTTTGAACTTAGAAAGTAAACTTTTATTAAGCTCTAAACAATTTAAGTAAAAAATTTTTACATGCCGAATAGAACGATCTTTTTCTTTTATAATCGACGGCTCAAGAATACTAAAAATCAAATATGGTAAATTTTCTCTCTCAGCTAAATCAAGAACTTCGTTGTCTTCAATTCTAAAATCGTTTTTTATCCAAACCAAATTCAACTCTTGAGGAAAACCAAACATATTTTAAGCATACTGCTCAATCATTCTGAAATTTCAATAATTTTGTGTTTTGATGTATGTCCTTTTACAATTTGAAGTTTGGAAATGGGAATTTCCAACTCTTTTGATAAAATTTTCAAAACACTTTGATTTGCTTTTCCATCTACAGGTGGAACGTTAGTGTAAACAACATATATGTCGTTTGGAAGTTTTTCTACTTTTGGCTTTTTTGAATTTGGTTTGACTTGAACAGTAATTCTCAACTATAGTTTAACACCAAAAAGTTCACAATCTGCTTTTGTCATAATTTCTACAAGTTCATGAAACTTTACAGTTGGTTCCCAACCTAGTTTCACTTTTGCTTTGGCTGGATTTCCTAAAAGTTGCTCTACTTCTGCAGGGCGATAATAAGCAGGATTCACTGCAACTACTGTTTGTCCCGTTTTTTTATTGATCCCTTTTTCATTTTCTTTTTCACCTTCCCATACTATGTCTATTCCTGCAACTTGAAAGGAAAGCTCGGCAAATTCTCTTACAGAGTGCATTTCTCCTGTAGCAACTACATAATCATCAGGCTCATCTTGTTGTAACATCATCCACATCATTTTTACATAATCGGGAGCATAACCCCAATCTCTCTTTGCATCTAGATTTCCCAAGTAAATGGTTTTCTCTAAGCCAGCTTTAATTTTTGCTACTCCCAAAGTGATTTTTCGCGTAACGAAATTTTCTCCCCTCCTTGGAGATTCATGGTTGAATAGAATTCCATTTGATGCATGTAACCCAAAAGCTTCCCTGTAATTCACTACAATCCAATATGCATAAAGTTTAGCTACTGCATAAGGAGAGCGAGGATAAAAAGGGGTGAGCTCTGTTTGAGGAACCTCACGGACTTTTCCATAAAGCTCAGATGTAGAAGCCTGATAAAACCGTGTATGAATTTTAGTTTCTTTAATTGCGTCTAAAAATCTTAGAGTTCCAATGGCATCTACCTCTGCTGTATATTCTGGAACTTCAAAAGAAACACCTACGTGAGATTGAGCAGCTAAATTGTATATCTCATTGGGTTGAATTTTATCTAACAGACGATTTAAATTGCTAGAATCAGTTAAATCTCCATAAATTAGTTTAAGACTGGAATTGTTATGCAAATGTTCAATTCTTTGGCGATTGAATAAACTAGAACGCCTAACAATTCCGTAAACTTCATATCCTTTTTCTAGTAAAAACTCTGCTAAATAAGAGCCATCTTGTCCTGTAATTCCACTAATTAAAGCTTTTTTCAAAAACCATCTCCCTCTGAATAATTATAAAAAATATTGAATTAGTAATTAGAAAATCTATTTAATCTAAAATTTTAATACGTTGCAAAATTCCTGCATTTGTTTTGTTTACCTTATTAAATGCTAGTAGCTCAACTTGAAAGAGAATATCTCTCAAAGACGCTTTATAATACTTAAGCAATTGTATTTGAGTTTCTGGATTTAGGATTTGATTGAGTTCTATAGTTTCCTCACTTCTTTGATAAGAAGGCTCTAAAATAGCATAACGCATTTTAATAGAAAAATCATTTTCAGAAATAGTTCCAATGCATTCTCTTACAGCAGTCATAGGTTCGTATTCCGCTTGAAGGCGAGATTTTCTTGTTTCAAAAATAATGGATTCTAATTTATTTCCATTGAATTTTAATTTTACTTGCTCATTTACTATAAAACTAAATGGTCTGCCCGGATCATTTACAAGTCCTCCGCGAATTTCTCTGGTATATTCGTTGGAATTGTTAGGATTTACTTTTCGAGAATATTCTAAAGCTAATCGAGTAAGTTCTTTTTCCATATTACGGATTTCTTGTTTGAGATATTCAATTTGCCTTTGGACAGAGTTTTCGTAAGTATCACTCATTTTTATTTGGGTTGCATGATATCCATTTGTTTCTGAAAAAACAGCGTTATTCAAAGCAATAAAAATTATAAATAAAAATTTTATGGTTCTCATTGTAATTGTTTTCCTCCTCTTGAAACCTGCTTAATTTGACTATAAAATTTTTTGCTTTTTTTTTGAAAAGAATTTGATTCTTGATTTTTTTTTGAAAAAAAACTCAGCAATATCTACTCTTTTAAAGTATATAAATTGATTTGATTTTGTCTTCCTCTTATTTGTACCTTTGCAAGAAATTGAACGTTTTCAAAATATGGAAAAATATTTTCCTTTACGTTTTCCGTGAACAACAAAGATGAATTATACTCTTTACATAAACTTTCTACTCTGCTTGCAATGTTTACAGTATCTCCAATTACAGTGTATTCAGAACGAGAAAAAGAACCTACACTTCCAACCAAAACATTTCCAGTATGAATTCCAATTCCAAACTGCATTTCTGGTAATTGTTGAATTAAAAATTTTTCATTTAGTTCTGCAAGAGAATTTTTCATTTCTAAAGCACATTTTACAGCATTTAGAGAATGATTTTCTAAAAAAATAGGAGCCCCAAAAATAGCTAAAATTGCATCTCCAATAAATTTATTAATCACTCCATTTTGTTTGGTAATGCACTCTTCCATTTTTTGGAAATATTGATTTAGCCAAAACACAACTTTCTTGGGTTCTAATTTTTCTGAAATACTAGTAAAACCCCGAATATCACAAAACACTACAGTTATATTTTGAATTTCTCCACCCAATTGGATTTTATTAGAAATAAGCAAATCGCGAATTTTAGGATCTACAGCTCGACCAAATAAATCTTTCATTTTTTCTTTTTCTTGAAGAGAAATACTCATTTGGTTGATAGTTTTTGTAAGTTCTCCAATCTCATCGGTAGAATTTACAAGAATTGGATTTTGAAAATCTCCTTCTTGAATTGAAAAAGCTTTCTCTTTGAGCTTAGAAATTGGTTTAATTATGCTTTGCGTTACGTAATAAGTTAAAATACCACTAAAACTTAAAATAAACAACAAAGAAAATATAATTTCAAAAATATACAACTCACTTTCTCGATTATAAATTAGCTTCCATATTATACCAAATAAAAATGTGACTGGCATAATTACGGAGGTGAAAAAGTAAATAAAAAAAATTTGACTTATCTTGAGAGAAATTTTGCCTTTGAGTTCTAAAATTTCATGTTCACTTAAAATCTTAGGAAATACATAATTTCTATTAAAATAATCTAAAGTATAATAAACTAAACTAAAACATAAAATCATTTCAAACAAAAAATATATAGATTGTTTTAATAACCATTTCTCATTTAGCTCAGGTGTG
>CALDSP010000074.1 GCA_937924465.1 uncultured Leptospiraceae bacterium | reverse complement strand
TGCGATTATATCTTAAATTTGGGTGCTAGGTTTGATGATAGAGTTGCAAAAATTGGAGAATTTGCAGAAAACGCAATTCGTGCTCATATAGATATTGATCCTTCCGAATTCAATAAACGAATTGATGTGCACTATTCTCTGCAAGGAGATCTAAAAGATGTTTTGCGAGAACTTCTTCCTTACATTGAGAAAAAAGATCGTTCAGATTGGTTCACTTATTTAGAAAAAATTAAAAAAGAAAATCCCTTGGAGTTTGATAATAGTGGAGATACAATTAAACCCCAAGACTTCCTAGATAGATTATACAAACGCACACAAGGAAAAGCTATAGTTGCTACAGACGTTGGGCAACATCAAATGTGGGCTGCACAATACTATCTTTTTGATGAGCCAAACTGTTGGCTTACTTCTGGGGGTTTAGGAACTATGGGGTATGGACTTCCAGCTGCTATAGGAGCCAAATTGGGAAGACCTGGCAAAATGGTCATTTGTGTGAGTGGAGATGGTTCTATCCAAATGTGTATACAAGAATTGGCAACTGTACGAGCATATAATTTAGGTGTGAAAGTTTTGATTTTTAATAATAACTTTTTAGGAATGGTTCGCCAGTGGCAGGAATTATTTTATGAAGAGAGATTCTCTCATTCCGAATGGAATTATAATCCTGATTTTGTAAAACTTGCAAATGCTTATGATATTCAAGGAATGCGTATCACCAAGAAAGAAGAAATTGATGCAGGGATTGAATTTATGATCAAAGATGATGAACCTTGTGTGTTAGAGGTAATGATTCCTGCAGAAGAAAAAGTTTTTCCAATGATTCCCGCTGGAATGAGTCAAAAAGAAATGATCCAATTCAAAGACATACAAAATTTTAAGAAAGAATGAGACATACTTTAAATATACTAGTAAACAATCATCCAGGTGTAATGAGTCATGTGTCTGGACTTTTCACGCGACGTGGATACAATATTGATTCTATTGCAGTAGGAGTTACAGACAATCCAGAGGTTTCTTGTATGACTATAGTTGTTCGAGGAGATGATGAGGTAGTTCTTCAAGTTCAAAAACAACTTATGAAACTTCCCGATGTCTTACAAGTAAAGGACTTGCATTATAGAGAAGCCGTTACGCGCGAACTTATTCTATTGCAAATCAAAAGTTCTGACGAAACAAGGACAGAAATTGTTTCTGTTTGTGACGTGTTTAAAGCTAAAATTATTGATGTTACTGAAAGTTCTGTGATTATAGAATACTCTGGAAATACTCGACAAGTAGAGGCACTTATTAAAATGCTTAAGAAGTTTGGGATCTTAGAGATTGCCAGAACAGGTGCAATTGCTTTAGAAGTTCAAAGCAATAAAGAATGAATCTTTTCTTTAAAATTTTTTTATTTCTTTTATGTGCTAATCTTTTTTTTTGTTGTTCACGAAGTTCTGTAGAATTCAGAATTGTTCCACCTGAACTTCCAAGTTTTGTAGACTTCGCTGGGGAGAAAGTTCCTTTAGAAGATATTGAGGTTCGGGAGAGACTAGAAAGAGAACTCATTATAAATCAAAATTACCACTCTTCTACTATACTAATTTATAAGCAAATGGGACGTCTTAGAAATTATATTGAAAAAGTCTTAAGAGAACAGGAAGTTCCAGAAGATTTTTTCTTTTTAGCAGTGGCAGAAAGTTCTCTAAATCCACAAGCTACCTCTCCGGCGAATGCTGCTGGGGTTTGGCAGTTTATTCCAAAAACTGCAGAAGTATATGGTTTAGAAATTAGTCCTTTTGTAGATGAAAGAAGACATTTAGAAAAATCTACCTTAGCCGCTTGTAAATATCTAAAAGAAGCTAGAAAAGAATTTGGTTCATGGACATTAGCTGCTGCTGCTTATAATAGAGGCTTTAAAGGTTTAAAAGATGCACTAGTAGAGCAAAGAGAAAAAGATTATTACAAGCTTTATTTGAATCCCGAAACGTATCGTTATGTGTTTCGAATTATAGCTTTGAAATTGATTTTAAACAATCCCAAAAAATATAATTTTGAATTAAATTCTTCAGATCAATATGAGCCTTATAAACTAAAAAAAATTGAAGTAAAAGAATCCATTTCAAGTCTTCCAGAATTTGCTCAAGAACATAAAACTACTTATAAAGAATTGATTTTACATAATCCTTGGATTAGAACAGGAAAGTATAATTTTGAAGTTCCTAGTGGGAAGGTATACGAGTTTTTAATTCCAGATAAATAATCCTAAGGGTATGAAAGATATAAAAAAATACATGCAAGAGCTAGAAGAAAAAATTCGTTACCATCAATATTTATATTATGTTAAAAATACTCCTGAGATTTCTGATTTTGAATTTGATAAACTTTTTTCTGAACTGATTGAATTAGAAAAAAGATATCCCGAGTATGCAAGTATTAACAGTCCTACTAAGGTTGTAGGTTCTGATCTTTCTAACGAATTTGAAAAATTTACTCATAAAATTCCCGTTTTATCACTAGAAAACACTTATAGCACTCCTGAAACTTTAGAGTGGGCAAAAAAAATTGGCTTAAATCAAAAATTTTCTGTAGAATGGAAAATTGATGGAGCTAGTTTAGTTCTTTACTATGAAAAGGGAGATTTAATCAAAGGAGTTTCGAGAGGAACGGGAGGAGTGGGTGACGATATCACCGAAAATGTAAGAACTATCCGGGGTCTTCCTTTAGTTTTATCTAAAAAAATAACGTTGAGCGTCAGAGGTGAGGTTTATATGACCTTTGCCGACTTTGAAGAGTTTAATTCAGAATATGGTGGAAGGTTTGCTAATCCACGAAATTTAGCTAGTGGCTCTCTCAAACAAAAACAATCTTCTCAAGTTGCAAGACGTCCTTTGCGTCTTTTTTGTTACGATGCTTATGTTGAAGATAAGGAATTTCAAGTCAATACTTATGAAGAAATTATTAATTTACTAAAAGAACTTAGATTTCCAGTTTCAGAAGATATTGAATTTGTAAATGGAAAAAATTTAGAAAATACAATTGAAAAGTTTCGCAATAAGAAAGATCATCTTTCTTTTCCTACTGATGGTCTTGTGATAAAACTCAATGATTTAAAACTTAGAGAAGAACTTGGAGCAACGTCTCATTCTCCACGTTGGGCGCGAGCATTAAAGTTTGAGGCTCTTATGAAAGAGTCTAAAATTATAGATATACAAGTCACTACAGGAAGAACAGGAAAGGTCACCCCACGTGCTGAAATAGAGCCTATCCAACTTGCAGGTACTATAGTACGTTATGCGACATTGCACAATCAAGATTATATAAATGAATTGGGAATAGGAATTGGAGCCATTGTAAAAGTAGCAAAACGAGGGGAAATTATTCCAGCAGTGGAGGAGGTTATCTCTCCACCTCAAATGATTTATAAAATTCCAGAGAATTGTATTTCTTGTGGAACGAAACTTGTACGGCAGGAAGAATTTGTAGATTACTTTTGTCCTAATGAAAACTGTCCTGCGAGAATTCTTGCAAGACTTATTTTTTTCTGCCAAAAAAAGCAAATGGACATTGAAGGGCTTGGAGAGAAACAAATCCAAACTTTTTATAATTTGGGTTATATAAAAAATATTCCTGATATTTATAAATTGTATCAACATAAAGAGGAAATTCAAAAATTAGAAGGCTTTGGAGAGAAAAGTGTTCAAATTATATTAAATGGAATTGAAAAGTCAAAATCCAAATCCTTGAAGACTTTACTTCCCTCTTTAGGTTTTCCAGAAATAGGTCATAAGGTAACAGAAATTTTAATTGATAATGGTTATGATAGTATAGAAAAAATTATTGAATTAGTTCAAAGTCCAAATGCAAAAGAATTACTTCTTTCTATTTATGGACTTGGAGAGAAAACGGTAAGTTCTATTATTCAAACGTTCAAGGAAGAAAAAAATTTAAACCTTATCCAAGAGCTACAGGAACTTGGGTTGAACTTTACTTATCAAACTTCAAACGTAAACTTACCTAAAATCTTTGAAGGAGAAACTTGGTGTGTTACAGGTAGCTTTGTAAATTTTCAACCAAGAGATAAAGCAATGGATTTGGTGGTTTTGTTTGGAGGAAAAAAAGTTTCCTCTGTCTCAAAAAATACAACTCATTTGCTATTAGGAGAGGGAGCTGGTTCTAAGTTAGAAAAAGCTAAACAACTTGGAGTCATTATTGTAAATGAACAAGAATTTGTCTCTAGACTTCCAGAAAATTTTAAAGAATACTTATAGCACAAGGATATTTTTTAGTTATTCTCCAAATCTCGTGATAGGACCATAGCAGATATTTTTGATGTTTTGTAAATGAAAAGCTAGTTAAAGAAGGAAAAGATTAAAAACTGCGTTTTTGTATTAGTCGGGTGGATCATAAAATGTGATCCATCGTTCTAAAATACTTCTTCCTTTGCGTAAAACTTTCCGTAATTGCGGAATTCTTGCATAGTGGGATGTAGTAACAACAACGCTGAACATTCGGAAGGATTTTTTGTTTACAATAGAACTGTTTTCTTTTTCAATTTCTAAAAGTCTCACAAACATAAAAGTTGCAGAAATACCTAACGCCTCTCCCCACATTTTCAACTCCAGCCAATCTCTATTTTCCGGACGAAATTTGTGCGTAACATAAACTTGATCTCTTTTTTGATACTCTGTTTTAGGGTTTTGAGAAGGCTCAAAGTAGTCGGAATACAAAAGAAATCGATATCGTTTTAATAATGCATTCAGATATTTATCTAAATTACCGTATCTTTGAATTCCCTTTTTCATAGTGAAATTCAACCGAGAAGGGATTCTAAGAGTAGAGACTGTCTTTCGTTTTCGTTTAATTTCTAGGCTTTGTTTTTGTTCATTTAAAATAAATTCATATTTCATGTATGAGAAGAGTAAAAAAACATTAAAAAAGAGTGCAAAAACACGCCCTAGAGTGAAAAATTTGCAAACAGTTGATATATTTGCTAGATTTAGAATTTAAGAGTGAACTTAAATGCATCAAATATAAAAGACTGTTGTTGTTACTACAAAGTATTTCTTTTTGGCTTTGCTTTGTTTCAGAAAGTTTATTTATATTCCATGTATTCACAGTAAGGATAGCAACTACAAATTAAATAAGCTTTTCCAGTTTTAGAGATTTTGGTATAAACTTTTCCTTCCCCACACAAAGGGCAGGATTTTTCTGTAGAAGTACTAGGATTACTGAGAGAGTTTTTTTTCCATGTTTGAAATTCTTTATAGCAAGTTTCTAAAAACTCTTTTTTAGAAATCAAACCTTCTTCAATTTGATCTAAGCTTTCTTCCATTTTTTTTGTATATTCATCTTGTAAAAACTTAGAAAATTTTTGATTTAAAATTTGATTTACTTCTATTCCCAATTGCGTTGGGTGAATAAACTTTTTCTTTTTGATTGCATATTTTCTTGTAAATAAGGTAGAAATAGTAGAGGCAAAAGTAGAAGGTCTTCCAATTCCCGTTTTTTCTAGTTTTTCAACTAGGCTTGCCTCTGTATAACGCGAAGGAGGTTCTGTAAATTTTTTTTGAACTTCTATTTCTATAAGTTGAATGAGATCTTTTTCTTTCCAATTGGGAAGATTTGCTTTTTGTTTTTGCCTTCCTTCTAAATGTAAGTAGCTAGGTTGAATCAAAAACTCCCAAGACTTTTCAAAAATCAGATCTTCTTTTTCAATTTGAATAGAATGAACTTCTATTTCTGCAGGAGGAAAGAAAAAAGATATAAAACGAATCCAAATTAAATTATAAATTGCTTGTAGTTTTTTATTTAGGATTCCTAATAAATCTTTAGGATGTATGTTTGGATCTGTGGGACGAATTGCTTCATGAGCATCTTGGATTTTATTTTTACTTTTAGGAAAATTCCTATGTATGGGATTAAATCCCAAAATTTGAATTACGTTATGGGCTAAAAAAATTCCTTTGCTTGAAACACGGGTAGAGTCTGTTCTTGGATAAGTGATGAGTCCTTTATATTCTGTTCCAATTTTTACTCCTTCATAAAGTTCAGACATAAGTTTCATGCTTTGAGAGGGAGAGAGTCCAAGTTTTAAATTTAAAGTTTTTTGTAACGTAGAAGTTGTAAAGGGAGGAGGGGCAAACTTTTGTTGAGTTGTTTTTTCTATCTTGGCAATTTGAAAATACTCCGGTTTATCAATAATTTTTTTTAATTTGTTGTTTGCGAAATTGGAATTTTCAAATAATTTTTGAATAAGTTCTAAATTTACTTTGTTTTTTAGCTTAGCCTCAAAAATAAGACCATTATAATCAAACTTGCCTGTAATTTCATAATATTCCTCTGGAATAAAGTTTTGAATTTCTTTTTCTCTTTGGCAAATCCATTTTAGGGGAATGCTTTGTACCCTACCTGCACTAAGTTTGGGTTTTAAAACCCATAAAGAAGAACTCATTCCATATCCCAAAATTCTATCTAAAACTCTTCTAGCTTTCTGTGATTCAACTAAGTTCCTATCTATTGTAGTTGGAGATTGAATAGCTTCAAGGATAGCTTGTTTTGTAATTTCAGAAAACCGAACTCTATAAATTTTTTTATGACTTTTTTTTAGAATTTCCTCAAGATGAGAAGAAATAGCTTCTCCTTCTCGATCTGGATCGGTTGCTAAAAGAATTTGATTTACAGTTTGGCTAATTCTCTGTAGTTCATTTATAAGTTTTTTTTTCTTAGGTAAAATAATCCAAATTGGTTCAAAAGTTTCTTTATCAAAACTAGGTTCATTTTTTGGAAGATCCATCAAATGACCCAAACTAGCTTTTACTATAAAATTTTTTCCTAAGTATTGAGAAATGGTTCTAGACTTGGTAGGAGATTCTACTACAACTAAAACTTTCAATTTCAATTTTTTAAGTGAGGGATGAGTCCAGATAAATCGGAAATAGTTTGAATATTATTCAAGTGAGAATTTAATAAGAAGGCATTCCAGCCAATTTGTTTGGGAGGATAATAATCCAGTTCAGGTTTATCTCCTACATAAAAAATTT
>CALDSP010000073.1 GCA_937924465.1 uncultured Leptospiraceae bacterium | reverse complement strand
AATCATATGCCAAAAGAAAAGTACGATTACTTACTTCTTGTTTTGATTGGAAATTTAGAGGATTTTAATCATGAAGATTTTTCAAGTTTAGAAAACGTAATTTATTTTCTAGCATCTTTTTCTAAGCAGTCTGTAATTTTAAATTCTCAATTTGGTAAGGTTTATACATCAAGTGGAAATTTTGGAAATGAGCTTGGAATTTTAAAACTCAATCTAAAAACCAAATCTTTTCATTTCAGAACTATCAATTTAAATGTAGAACAATTACAAGACTCATCTATCATAAAAAAAATAGCAGATAAATACGGAGTCAAAGAATAGGAGCAAACTATGCTTTTTAAAATAGTGAGCATTATGAGTTTCCTGAATATTTTGAATCCAAATTGGTCTTTTCGTTTTATAAAAAATTTACTAAATTATTTTTATTTTAGTAAAGAATTTTCTCATTTTGTATTTTTATTTATAGTTTTCATGTATTTTTTAGAATGCAAGGCTGTTTTTGAGTTAGAAAATGAATATCCTCTCGCTCCAGAACTTCCTAATACACAGTGGGTTTTATCTACTCCTGTAAAACTTTCTCAACTAAGAGGAAAAATTGTACTCCTTCACTTTTGGACCTATTCTTGTATTAATTGTATTCATGCTTTGATAGAAATCAAACGTTTGGAAGAAAAGTGGAAAAATGAACTTGTAATCTTAAGCATTCACTCAGGTAAGTTTCCAAATGAACACAACTTACAAAACCTTAAGAATGCAGTTTTGAAAAATAAAATTACTCATCCTGTTGCAAACGATCCTAACTTTCAAATTTGGGAATTGTATGGAATTTCGGCTTGGCCTAGTTTTGTTTTAATTGATCCAGAAGGAAGAATTATAGCAAGAAAAGTAGGAGAGGGAGTTTTTGAGGTTTTTGATAAATTGATTGAAAATATAGTTTTAAAGTCAGATGTAAAACAAACCTTAAAGCAAGAAAAAATAGGAATTATAAAAGAAAATTTTCTAAAGATTCCAAATACATACTTGTACTTTCCAAGTAAAATTGCTATATCTATCAGTGGAAGAGAATTGTATATATCTAACTCTGGAGTAAACAACATTTTAGTTGTTCACACTCAAACAGGAAGTATCTTAGAAGAAATTGGAGGGGGAGAGGGATTTGAAGATGGTAGTTTTTTAAATGCAAAATTTTCAAATCCTCAAGGTCTTTTTTATAAAAACGAAACTTTATTTGTTGCCGATACAAAAAATCATGCTATTCGAAAAGTGGACTTGGTGAAAAAGCAAGTTTCTACTATCATGAAACCAAAAAAAAATGAAAGAAATTATCCTCGTTCTCCTTGGGATATCACATCTAGAAATTCTGATTTACTTGTTGCTATGGCAGGAGAGCATCAAATATGGTTGCTAGATTCTCAAAATAATTTTAAATCTTATGTAGGAAGTGGGCAAGAGGATCTTGGAGATGAAAATGCAAAAAACGCTCGACTTGCCCAACCAAGTGCAATTATAAATTACGAAGATAAGATTTATTTTTTAGATAGTGAAACAAGTTCCCTTCGAGTTTATGATCCAAAACAAGATCAAGTAGTAACTCTAATTGGTAAAGGTCTATTTCAATTTGGGGATGTAGATGGAAAGCAAAATTTGGCTCTTATGCAGCATCCATTAGGAATTGCAGCTGAAGGTCAAAAAATATTTATTGCAGATACGTACAATCATAAAATAAAATACTATGATTTAGAATCTCAAAGTTTAGTTTCTTTGGCTGGAAATGGAAAACCTGAATTGAAAGATGGAGAATTTTCAAAAGCAAGTTTTAATGAACCGTCTGGTTTGGTTTATCAAAATCAAAACCTTTATGTGGTTGATTCAAATAATCATTCTATCCGTGTTTTAGATTTAAAAACTCGCAAGGTAGAAACCTTAGAGTTTTTTTATTCTGAAAACCTTGCCATGCAGAAACTTTCTACACAAACAAATCCAAAAATTTTACCCAAAGAAGAAATTTCTTCCTCCATAAAAAGCTTAGTTTTAAAGTGGGAATTAAAGGAAGGTTTGCAGTGGAGAGGAAAAAATTCTTTTATGAAGTTTTCTACTAAAAATCCTAAAGTGTTTTCTATAGAGACTCAAAAGTATTTTCCTTTTGAACCTGAACTAAAAATTCCTGTTCAATTCACAAATGGAGAAACCACTTTTCAAATTGACGCTTTATTGGACTACTGTTACAAAGAAAATCCAAAAATGTGCATGACTGAAAGAGTGAGACTTCTAAAAAAGTATAAAGTGAGAAATTCTGGAAATTTGAAAAATACCTTAACAATAAAAATCCCTATTACTTCAGGAGAAAACTTTGCACGATAGAAAACATAGTTTATATTTATGGTTAAATGCTTTGTTTATAACTTTTTTACTCATGGCTGAATTGACTGGAAATAAATTGTTTAATATTTTTGGTTTTACTATGACAATGGGAGTCATTCCTTTCCCAATGACTTTTATTATTACAGATGTCTTAAATGAATTTTATGGAAAAACTTCTGTTCGCCATACTACCCTACTTGGAATGGTTATGATTTTAATTGCTTATGGAATTATAGTTTTAGATTTACAAATTCCAGCCTTGCCCGACTCTCCCATTGATGATCAGTCTTTTGAAAAAGTTTTTGCAAACTCTGGATTAGTGATTATTGGTTCTATTGTAGCATATTTGGTTGGTCAACTCATTGACATTCATGTTTTTCATTATTTACGCATAAAAACTCAAGGTAGACTTATTTGGTTAAG
>CALDSP010000072.1 GCA_937924465.1 uncultured Leptospiraceae bacterium | reverse complement strand
GTTTCTATCATTTCTACTGCGGCAACACTCTGTCCTCCTTCTCTAGAACCCCATAATGCAGAGATCCCTGCGCTAATAGAGGCAAAAAGATTTGCTTTAGTGGAACCAACAAGTTGTACTGTAGTTGCGGCTACATTTTGTTCGTGATCGGCATATAAAATCCAAAGTTGATTGAGAAGTTTTTCATAATCGGGATTTACTTCATAAGGTTCAGCGGGGACTTTGAATAACATATATAAAAAATTGGAGCAGTAAGGTAATTTATCTAATGGATAAATAAAGGGTTGCCCTACCATTTTTTTATAGGAAAAGGCAGCAATGGTTCTTACTTTAGCTAAAAGGCGACTTGTGAGATCGATTCCCTTTTCAATGGATTCTTCAAAGTCTTCTGTATAATAGCTAGAAAGACTCATAACCATAGTTGAAAGCACAGCTAGAGGATGAGCTTTCCCCGGAAATCCGTCAAACAAATTTAGCATATCTTCATGGATCATGGAATGTTTAGATAGAGCTTTAGAAAACCTAGAAAGCTCATCTTTTGTAGGCAGATTTCCATAAATAAGTAAATAAGCGGTTTCCACAAAGGTTGAGTTGTAAACTAGCTCTTCAATGGAATAACCTCGATAACTTAAAGTATTTTTTTCAGAGTCTCGCCTTGAAACATTACTTTTTCCAATAGCAGTATTAAAAAAGCCGGGATCGTAAGCCACATATCCCGTTTGGTCGTAAAGATTAGAAATATCAATCCCTGATTTTTCATCCGTGCCTTCTACTATACTTAACTCAATTTTTTTCCCATCAACAATGAGCTCTGCTTTTTTCATAAATCCCTCTAAAAGATTTTACTATAAGAAAATGGAATAATCCAAAAGTTTTCTTTTTACTCATTCTTTCAATAGAAATCTTATTTTTATCTATGTTCTTTTTCGTAAAAATGTATTTTGCAAGGGGTGTATTTGTTTCAATAAATTTAATTGATTTTTACTTATAAATTTTAAAGTTATGACTATAATCCATAGCAATACTGAAGGCAAAATTTTGTTTCTTTTTTATTTTTCTAAACCTGAAATTTTCAAAAGGAAATATTTCATTAGTGTTTTTAAAAAATAAATTTTATAAACTAATCCAAATCTTTTTATTGCTTGGATTTTTCTTTTCTTTATTTAGTAAAGATTCCCCCTTGCTTTATTTGGACATAACCAGTGCAGGTTTTATTCAGCAAGAAACCAAAAGAGTTCTATGCATTTATGGTTTTCGCAGAGAAGAAAATTCGGAATTAGAATTAAATTATTTAGAAAATGGAATTCCAGAGATTCTTTATTCTAATTTGCGAGATTTTGATTTTATTTATGAGCCAAATCCTATTCCAGAGGTTATTGTATTTCCCTTTAACTCTAAGGAAATCAAAAATCAATTGAGTCGTTCTATATTTTTGGAAAAGAAATTATTTTCTAATCAATCCATAGAACCAGAAGAAGCTATGCTGGAAGGTGCTAAGCAAAACTGTGAATATGTAATTAGTGGAAAATATTTACCTACAAAAAATGATAAATTGAAAATAAGAATTTTCATTACAAATCGAATCAATGGAAATATGCAAGTCTTAGAAAAAGAAACCTCTATTCGAAGAGCATTTCAAGAATTGACTGAAAACTCTTTGGAACTAAAGAGAGCTCTTTCTCCAAAGGGACTTTCTGAACTTCAAATAGACACAAATGAAAAAGACGTAAAAGTTATTATTGATGGTATTTATTATGGAAATACTCCATTTACAAAAAAAGATCTTACCCCAGATCAACATAAAATTACTCTTGAGAAAGATCAATTTGAAACACTTCAGTTTTCTGTTACTTTGGACATAGGTAAATCCAAAAATCTAAAAATAAAACTCAAACAAATACAAGAAGAAATAGGTTATTTAAATGTAAATTCAAACCCACAAGGAGCAGAGGTATTTTTTGGAAATAAACTTTTAGGTGTAACTCCTCTTGTCAAAGTGCCCGTTAAAGTAGGCAATAACAGAGTGCGCATTAGTTTAGAGAATTATGTTGATGAATTTCGTGGAGTAGATATTAAAAAAGAAGAAGTTATGTCACTCAACGTCCAGCTTAAAGAAGGAGAGACAAAAGAGTATTATAAAAAAAGATTTCATGTATTTCAAGATTATACTTATTTTGATTTTTCTTTATATTCTCTTTATGGAAGTCTAATATTTTATACAACTTATATGTATTCTTGGCATAGAATTGGAAAAGAGAAAGACAAACTCTATGCTATTGCTAGTTTCAATGAATTAAATACTTTTAACCAAATTCAAGTTTTAACAGAAAAAATAAATACAAATTCTCCAGCTCTCTTGGACTATCAAGTTTCTATTCTAGGTGGATTTTTATACCAACAGTTGCAAGTTAATAAAACGGAACGAAATGTAAATTTTTATAAAACAATTCAAAATATTAGCGTTTTAGGTGCTATAGGAATGCTCAGTTCTTCTATAATTTTTTATAATCTAGGAATCAACTCCGATGCAATGGAATTTGGCTATTTACCAAAAACTTTTTGGAGTACGGAAGAATTTTATTTTTCAGTTCGATTTTCTTGGAATTAAAGTTTTTGTAACTCATTGATCCAATTGCATTCAGAGATTTTTTGAATTCCTCCCGAGTAAATCTGATCGCAGGTTAGGGTTTTAAAGCTTTCATAACAAGTTAAAAAATTCTTTTTAATTTCCTCTGGATGTGCTCCTTTTAAAAGGTAGACATTGCTTTTTTTGTGTCTTTCTGTACATTTAGAAGTTTGCAAATTTTTTTCAATATGAGTTTGAATGTGATTAGGTTTTGAGTTCTGGGTTTTCTTTTGAAAACACTTAGATATTTGTTTGCAAATTTCAATTGATATTTTACTAGATTTGTCCCGCCAATCTGGATCGTAAAACTCCGTAAATTTATTTTTATGTTTACAGTTCACAAGAAAAAGGGCTATAATCAAAACTAATATAATTTTAAGATAACTGGAAATTAAAAAAAGATTTAGCACGTAACGTATAATTTATATCCCTCTAATTTTACCTTTAGTATTTTTAGATTCTAGATATTCTACAATTTCTTTGAATCCTTTAAAAGAAGCATAAGTCATAGCTGTGTTGTGATTTTTATTTTCTATGTTTACATCAGCATTGCTTTCTACTAATAGCTTTACTAAGTCTAAATGTCCTTTGGACGCTGCATAAATAAGAGCTGTTTCTCCATCCTTATCTTTTGCATTTAAGTCAGCTTTATGTTGGATTAAAAGTTTAGCGATTTCATAGTTCCCATTAATGCAAGCCTTCATTAGAGGAGTAGCTTTATCTTTATCTTTGGTGTTTGGATCAGAACGTCTTTCTAAAAGTAAACGGACAATTTCTGTATATCCTTTATTGACTGCAAAAAAAAGTGGAGTCCAACCATAATCATCTTCTAAGTATACGTTAGCGCGTTTATCAAGTAAGAATTTTACAATTTCAACATGTCCTTTATCTGAAGCAAATATAAGAGGTGTTGCTTGATTATTTTCATCTCTTACATTTACATCGGCTCCATTTTCAAGTGTTATTCGAACTTTTCGTAGATCTCCTCGCTTTGCAGCGTCTAAGAGTTCACGTTCTAATTGCTCCATAGGTTTTCCTTTATCTGATATTATTACTTTCCATCCATCCTATATCCAAAAAATCTAGCAAGTTGAAAAAATTCATTTTTAAAATTTCGGTTGATTTTTGTAAGGAGTTTATACGTACATTGAATTCATATATGGAATATTTTGAAACTCAAATTCAAAGTCTTTTAAATTTGGATGACAAAGCTGCAAGACGAATGGATAGACTTATTTCCGATCTCACTCAAAAAGTGGGATTCGAAAAACAAGAAATTTTAGAATTTTTAAGTTTCAGTGCTCTTGAAGAAGTAAAAGAATTAGAATTAAACTATGATTGGAAATTGTTCGAAAAAAAACTCCTTAAAAAACTGAAAGGAAATTGATTCACTCTTCCTCTTCCACTCCAAAACTATACTCTATTCTTTTCATCTACGTCAGTAGGATTTAATATTTAAAGTAGTTCTGAAATATTTCTAACCTTAAGATACTAATTTCTTTCAATAAGAAAAAGTTAACTAAACATCTCTTCCTCTTCTTCATCTCCCGAATACACTTCAATTTTTCTTGGTGAATTCACAATCTCTCTCATTACAATAGGTGAAATGTATACAGAAGCTAAAACTAAACGAGGTTCTATGTTATGTTTGCTGGCATATTCCTCGGCAGAGAGGTTTAAATGATCAACATCTTTTCTTTTAGCGGCAGAGGTAACTTCTAGTAAAATATGTTCTCCATTTCGAATTATAATATCAATTTCTCTGTTCCCATAAAATCCATTTGTTACGGTATAGCCTAAGTTTTTAAGTAAGTTATGCAAAGTATTTCTAAGCATAGTTTCGTTTTTTATACCCCAACGACTTCCTAAAGCAGAAATTTGGTTTTGGACTCTTTGAAAGCCCAATTGGACTATTTCAGCTAATTCTTCAACTCTAAGTTCAGTTCTTTTTTGAGCTTGGGCTAATTCTTCAACTCTAAGTTCAGTTCTTTTTTGAGCTTGGGCTAATTCTTCAACTCTAAGTTCGGTTTTTTTTTGAGCTTGGGCTAATTCTTCTTGGGTTTTTGCTATTCTTGTCACAATTCCTTTTAATTCATCAAAATCTCTTGCTTGCACTGAATTATTCAACCTTTCTGTAAATACTTCTGTTAAAACTTCTGATTGGGCAGGAGTAAAAACTTTTTGAAAACGTTCTTGTAAGTAGGTTGAGAAATTCATAAATGTAATTTAAACTATTCTTTCTGATTGTCAATTGAATTATTTTTTACAATTTTCATTTTTTTGTTTCCTTAAATGTAAATTTTAGAATTTATAAATTAAACAAGTAAAATGGATAAGCGTTTAAACGTGTATTTTGTTGAGTTTATTAAAAATCCCCAAAAGTGAGAAAAAATGATATACAAAACAAAGACAATAGAATATAAAAATTTTAAAATTTTATATTTTGATTACTATGATTGAATCTTATCTTGTTCTAGCTAGAAAGTATCGTCCTCAAATGTTTAAGGATGTAGTTCATCAAGAAATTCCCATCAATGCTCTTAAAAATGCAATCAATCATAATCGTGTGGGACATGCCTACATATTTTTTGGTCCGAGAGGAGTTGGAAAGACTACAATTGCTCGTATTCTTGCTAAGCGTTTGAATTGTCAAAATCCACAAGGAGAAGAACCCTGTAATATTTGTAAGTCTTGTGTAGAAATTACAAAAGGTATTTCCAATAATGTTATAGAAATTGATGCAGCAAGTAATCGCGGAATTGATGATATTAGAGAACTTAGGGAAAGTGTGAAGTTTAATCCAATGGGAGGAGATTATAGAGTTTATATTATTGATGAAGTTCATATGTTAACTATGCAGGCGTTTAATGCTTTACTCAAAACTTTAGAAGAACCTCCTCGTCACGTGGTATTTATTTTAGCAACAACCGATTACCATAAAATTCCAGAAACTATTCTTTCACGATGCCAAGATTTTACTTTTAAAAAAGTTCCTACTTTAGTTTTACAAGATTACATTGAAAAAATTGCTAAAATAGAAAGGTTCAATTACGATTCAGAAGGTCTGTTTTGGATTGCTAAAAAGGGAGATGGTTCAGTACGAGATACTCTTTCGTTTATGGAACAGGCTGTTACTTTTACAAATGGGAATTTAACAGGTAAGCAAATTATAAAAATAATTGGTTACTCGGGAATTGAGTTACAAATTGAACTTTTACATTCTCTTTTGAAAGAGAAACATCCAATCAAAGTCTTTCAAACTATAGAAAGCTTATATTCAGAAGGAGGAGATTTACAAAGATATATTTGGGAGTTTGTGGAGTTTTTGCATTCTAGTGTGTTAATAAGAGAAAATATAGTAGACAGAGAGGCTTTAAACTATCCTTTGGAGGACATTCAAAAAATTCAAAAACAAATTTTCAATTATAGTCCCGATTTGTTGGTATTCTTATCTGAAAAGGTTTATGAAATATTTGAAAAATTAACTATGCTAAGACTTAGAAATTCTTATGAAGTCAAAGTTTTTCTAGAAATAAATTTTCAAAAGCTTATTCGTCAATTGAATCAACCTTCCCTTTCTGGGATATTAGAAAAAATCTCTCAACTTAATGAGCAAGTAAAACAAAGTTTTATTCAGATTTCAGAAGAAAAAACACAAACTTCTTCTACAACTCCTGAAACTCAAAATACATCTAGCATAGTTGATTTAGAAACTTCTTTGAAAGAAAAGTTTTCTGGTTCGGAAATTGATCCAAATACTATACCAAAAATATAAATCATGAGAAGAAATAAAAATCTTACTCAACTTTTTGGTTCTAACTTAGCAAATTTATTAGCCAATAAAATTTTGATAACATATAAAGATTTTCCTATAAAAGATTATGTAAATGCAATTTCTAAAAATTCTAGAAATCTTACTTATTCACAAAGGGTTGAACTTCACGCAGATAAATTATATGAATACTTACCTAAAAATTTTGAAAAATCATCTCAAATTCTTTTATCTATCTTGGGTGAGGAAAATAAAAAGCAAATAGGAATGTTTTCTGAATTTTATTGGGTTTTACCAATTGGAAAATTTATAGAAAAATACGGTTTAGAAAATTTTGAAATTTCCATGAATGCAATTGAAGAAATTA
>CALDSP010000071.1 GCA_937924465.1 uncultured Leptospiraceae bacterium | reverse complement strand
GTTTCTATATTTACATTAAACAAAGCTTTTAATGATTTAATATATTAAAGCTTCTTTTATATTGCTTAGCTTAATAAATAAACTAGAAAAAGAAGTGAGACGAAATAAGTGTTGTAAATTTTCTTTAATTCCTGTTAATATAAAAGGAATATTTTTTTCCTTATAACGAGAGGCTTGGGCTATTAAGATACCTAAACCAGAAGAATCAATGTGTTCTACGTTACTCATATCAACTATGATTTTATTAAAAGTTCTAGTTTGAATTTCTTCAAACTTCTCTCTCAAACTTTGAATTTCATAAAGATGAACTCTGCCTATTAAAATAAAAATAGCACACCCTTGCTCTTCTTTGTATGTAAATTCCATTCTTTTTATATTAATTAAGTGATTGGGTTTTGTCACTCATTTTTTAAGAATCTCGAATAATTGCCTCAACCAGTTCCTTTTCAAGATTTAGCTTTTGAGCAATTATATCTGCGCTCCAAGAATAGTTATGGTATAAATTCAATACTGTGGCTCTTTTTCTTCGAGCCACTTCACTTAAAGCTATTTTTTCTATGGTTTGATTTTTGCTTTTATTTTGGGTTTGTTGAGTAGATACGTTTACAGGACTGTCAATATTTGCTTGGATATGATTTAAAAATTCTGTAAATTTTTTGAATTTTTCCTCTGCTTCTTCAAGTAAATGTTCCAATCCTTCTCTTGTACTTTCTGCTTCATATTTTAAAGTTTCAATTCTTTTTTGAAGAGTAGCCACTTGTTTATGTTTTGTAGCCAAGTCCATCATCAAATGTTCAACTTTATCAAACTTAGATTCAATAGATTTTACGTCTAAATTTTTAACTGCTAGTTCAGATGCCTTCTCTTCCACATAATTGAGTTGTTCATTGATTTCCTTTTCTTTACTTTCTAATTTTTCTAATTCTCTGTAGAGCTTTTGCATTTTTTCATAAACGTCATTGCCCATACGATTTGTGGATTGTACGATTTGAGAAATTTCATGAATTTTACTGCTTGCATTTTTGATTTCGTTTAATTTTAAATCCATTTCTTCTTGTACTCTTTCCACTTCTATGAGTTTATGATCAATAGATGAGATAGTATTGATTTTATCGTGAAGTTCAGTTGTTCTTTGATTAATTAGATCACATACATTTGTTGCACGGGTAAGTTCATTTTCAATTTGTTCAATACGAATTTTTTGAGTTTCAAGCATTCGCATTTCAGTTTCAATTTCTTTCTTTGAATTTTTTAGAAATTCAATATTCTTTAAATAATGATGAACGCTGTCGCCTTCTATTTTTAGTCTATCCAACATTGAGTTCATAGATTGAATTGTAAGTTCGGATTCTCTTAGTAATCTTTCATTATTCTTGAGAACATCAGCAAGAGTTTCAATTTCTCCTACTTTGCTTTCAATTTTCATAAGAGTAGAACGAATTTTAGATTCTTCGGAATGAAACTCATTTAATAAGTTAAATTTAAGATGTAAAATTTTTTCTGTTTCTTGGTCAATGGATTTTTTAAGTTTTTCAAACTCTTCTTTTGTTTTTTCAAACTCCAATTTTCCTATTTCTAAAAACTCTTTATTTGCTTTTTCTATTTCTAAGAAAACTTTTTGCATTTGATTGTTAAAGTTTTCAATTTGTCTTTCACTGTCTTCTTTCGTATGTTTGAGTGTTTGCTCAACATTATGTTTTACTTCTTGAACATAAGATGCTATTCTATTTTCAAGTTGATCCAATTGCAATTGACCTTTGTCCATTAAAATAGTCAATTGTCTAGAAATTCTTTCATCAATGGTAGAGTTTAGTTTATCAATTTTTTCTTCTTGTTTTTCTAATAAATTATTTCCAGAACGTTGAATTTCTTCTAATAGCTCTTCTGATTCAAACTTTATTTTTTCTAATTTATTTTGTAAATCTCTATATAAACGACTTCCAAATTCAGAAAGCATAGTTTCTTGTTTTTCATAAAGATGATTTCCAGACTTTTGTAAACGATGGATTAGAATCTCTACTTCTTCCGTTGCCTTTTTTACTCTATTTTGAACGTCATTTACAATGTTCTCAACTTGATTAAATAAACTCTCTTCTCCTTTTTGGATAATAAAATCAAGCTGTCCTCTTCCTTTTGAAAATTCTTCTCTTATGTTATCTGCTAATTCTTTCCCTTCGATTTGAATTTCTTTAAGTCTTTGTAAAAGAGTGTCGACTTCTTTATTGGTTCTTGATTTAATTCTTTCTAGTTCAAGGTTCCATCCTTCCATAAAAAATTCTAGTTTTTGCTCAACTTTATTTTTTTCTATGTCAAGATTGCTTGAAAGATTAGAAATTTCCTTTTCTACTTGTCCAACAATTTCTTTTGAAGTTTCTATTAAAGCATTCTTTAAATCAAAAAAATGATCATCTACATTTTTTATTTTATTTATAGTATCTCGACCAAGTTCTTTAATTTTAAGCTCAATAACACCTAACTCGTCTAAAAACTCTGTTTTTTTTCTAGAATGCAAACTTAATAAACTTTCTTCCAGTTCACTTTTTAATTGATAAAATCTTTCTTTTACATTATTTTCAATATTGGACGTTGCGCGCGAAAGATCACTTTCAAAATGATTTAGATCTCTTAAAATAGAATCCTTTATTTCAGCTGCATCTTGATAAAAAATTTCACTTGATTGTTTAAATTCATTTTCAAAACGATGTATCTCTTTTAATAATTCAGCACGTTTCAATTCGGCTGTTTTTAAAATTTTATTTTCTGCTTCTAGAAATTTTTCATGAAAAGTTTGAATGTGCATTAGAACTGTTTCCGCCTGTCTTCGAGCCTCTGTAAGAATTTCATCTCTTCTTGTAATAGTTTCCAAATTCATACTTTCAATTTCAGTACGAATCAGATCTATTTCCATTTTGACTCCACTTAAAAATGCCTCCTTGTTTTCTGCTAATTGCTCAAAGATAGATTCAAATTTTTCTTGAAACCTTTTTTCAAATGCCTCTAATCGTGCTTGAACTGCTTCTCCTACTGTTTCTGCTTTTTCTTCTAAACGTAAGTCTAGTCTTTCAATTCTTTCAGATATTGATTCGGTGGCATCACGGTAACGGTTGAGTTTCATATCTAAGTTTTTTTCACTATCTCTTACAAAGGTATGAAAATCATCTAATTTTACGTTTGCCATATCAACCTTGTTAACCGTCTCTGCGATCATTTTTTCTACTTCTTCGGAAAGTTGCATTTTATAACTTTCACTAATTTGTTGGAGAGATTGATCTATTTTATCTGATTTAACTTCTAAAAGGTTTTCTAACTCAACAATTTTAGTTGCAAGTGATTCTAGTAAATCGGAAGTTCTAGCATTTAATTTTTCTTGAAAATGAATCATCATTTCTTTAATTTCGTTTTTTGCATTAGATATATCTTGATTGAGTTTTTTTATTTCGTCTTTTTGAGATTGAATCACCTCCATTCCTTGTTGTAAGTAAATTGTTTCCTCTTTAATTTGGTCAGTAAGTCCAACAACATCCCTGAGTTCAATGAGGATAGAGTCTAGATATTGTTTGTTTTGTTTGAGAGTTTCAATGAGTGTTATTGTTTGTGTGTTTTCTCTTTGAATATCGGTAACTAATTTTTTTGCTTGTTTGTTGCTTAATTCTAAGTCAATTGTTGCGTCTTTTACTGATTGGATTCCATTGATTGCTGTTTGCGTAATTTCTTCATTTAATTTTTGGGAATATTTTTTTATCTGTCCAAGACGAAAATTAGAACCATCGATTTTTCGAATAATTAAAAACACAACAACGCTTGCTAGAAATGGAAGAAATAGTTCAATTGCACTCATATAAATAATGTGATTTGAATAAAATTATGTCACTTAATTTTTTTGTCTAGTAATTTTTGATTTTTTATAAAATTTTTTAACTTAAAATACTACACTCATCTACCCCCCATAAAACAGGTTTGTAGTAACAACAACAGCAATTTTTTAACTAATTTAAGCTGTACTCTTTGGAGAAAAAATTCATTTGGCACAAAAAAAAGTTCGTCTCTAAAACCCTTTCACAACCTCAATTGTAGTTTGTAGTAACAACAACTTCTTTTAAGGGAGACTGCTTTATATAAACTTTTTTGTTTTTCTATTCATTTTTTAACCTACGGGCGTGTTTGTGCATCTCTTTTGAAGGCTTATAAAATCCTCTATGTTATGAAATATGAATTCGTACTCAATGAACAAAGACAAAATCTTGAAATAAAATCAAAAAGAAAAACTGTGTCTACTCTGCGAGTTCCTTTTTGGTTAAATTCTACATTAAAAAGAGGAATAAAAAAATATAGCAATTTGGAGAAATATCTAACCATTCTTTTAAAACGTTATAGGTTTCTTTTTTATTCAAATTATTTTAAACCTTCAGAAAACCCAAAAACACAATATCAAGAAAGAGGACAAAATTATATTCATTTCAAGTTTCGTCCTCAAAATAGAGATTGGTTAGAGCTTAAGATGTGGGCGGATGCTTTAGGAATTTCAGCAACTTTGATGTTTGTGAGACTTTTAGAAATTGAAAAAGAAAATGATTCTGTGGTAAATGGAAAACCTTTTTCTATCTTAGCCATTGTTCTTACTACACCCTTCTATGCAAGAGTTCCTCAATTGAAAAAGGCTTTACGCAAAGGAAGAAGTATTTTAGAAAGAGGAATCACATTTTATGATCCACCAGAATAAAAGTACAACTAAGACAAACCAACAATAACTGTATCATAAATAAACACAAACATAATTTATTACGTTACGTGACAATTTTATAATCATATATCAATAAATTGAAAATACTAAATGAAAGATAGAAAATTTTATAATAAAGACCTATTTTAAAAACATGGATTTTAGTATTAAAGATAATTTGTAAGATTGTAAAGAAGTTTTTATTATTGAAACTTAGAAAATTTAGTAGAAATGAAATACAAGGACATAAAAAATGCTCTTACCTAATCCTCTTTTTGTTGTTGTTACTACAATCGTCTAAAAATTTTCTTTTTTGAAGAAGTGATAAATCCTTAAAAACTCATCTTGACAAAAAGAAAAGATTTAAAAAAATAAAATCATGTCCAACCTAAAAAAGTATTCTCCTAGTAATAAAATTTCCATAATTTTTTTACATGGGTTTCCCTACGACTCCAGAATGTGGAAATACCAAATGGAATTGGAAGGAATAAACCTCTATGCTTTAGATTTGCTAGGTGCTGGTTCCAAAAAAAATTCAAGACTTTTTACCTTAGAAAAAATGGTAGACATAGCTTTCGAAGAAATAAAAACTCTTAAGTGGAACCATCTTATTCTTTGTGGACTTTCTATGGGGGGATATGTTGCCCAACGTATGTATGAAAAATATCCTCAAAGCTTTCAAGCTCTCATTTTCTGTGACACTCGAAGTGAGGCAGACACAAATGAAGCTAAGCTCAAAAGAGCAGCAGGGGTAGAAGCACTAACACAAAATGGGCTAAATCCATTTATAGAAAATTTCCTACCCCAAGCAGTTTATCCTAATGCTTTTGAGAAAAATCCAAAACTAAAAGCCGAACTTTTAGAAATTGCAAACTCCCAAGATCCATTGGGACTTGCATCCCAACTTCTTGCCATGCAGGGTAGGACTGATACAACTCATGTTTTAAGCAAAATTCAAATCCCAACTTTAGTGATTTGTGGAGATGGAGATCAAATTACATCAAAGGAAGATATGCAAAAATTTTCAGCCAGTATTCCTAATTCAGAATTTCAATCTGTTTTAGAAGCAGGACACATGGCACCCTTTGAAAAACCTGAAATTGTAAATAACATAATTCAAAATTTTATAAAAAAGATAGAAATAAATATATAAAAAAATATTTATTTCCTTATAGGAACAAAAATTCTTAGTAATACTATTCATTTAATGAATTGAGACGATCAGAGACAATCTTTAAATGATGAAACTGGTGATAGATTGTAAGTAAAAGCATTTCTCTTACTGTTACAAAACCCATACTTGGATGAGGCATTCTGTAATAATCAAGATCTTCTTCTTTCCAATATTTTAGAGCAGATGAAATTTCTGAATATAAATTCAAAAGGGATTGTGTGAGTGTTTTTTTTAAAAATTCATTTCCAAACTCTGTCATAGTGAAAGGTTGCAGCAAGCCTGCTTGACTAACTCCTCTACTCATTGAATGATAGTCTTGAACAAGAGTTTCAAAATTCCTAGAATTTTCCCCTGTCCCAAATATTAAAAATAAAAATTTAGGAAGCGATAAAGAATATGAAACTAAAGCTGTCGATTTCCAAAGATGCTTGACGTTTTGCTCTAAAGACCACCCAATCTCTGGTTTCCAAAAAAATTTATCTACAGACACAGAATCTAAAAACTCACCTACTCCAGACTTAATCTTTTCGAAACTTTCTTGAATAGCTAAACGCTGATGGGCATCCTGAAAATCCGTCCAATCCATATTTAGTTTCATAATTCCAAAATTGGGAAAAGTTTTTATAATTCCAGTCAAATAAATATACGACGAAAAAAAATTCACTGAAATTTCAAGTCAAACCGATATAATAAGTGACATAACAGAAGGAATCAATAAAAGCCGTGCCTATAGCTACTGATTTTTTTAATTCAGATATTTCTAATTTCTTAGCTTATATTTTTCCATTTTTAGCCAGTGTAGCTTTTACACTTTTCTTACGTTGGATGGATAGAAAAAACAGTTTACTTCGACAAATCAAAATCCAGCAGGATGAACTTTATTACACGGCAAGAGAATTAGAAGAACTCAAAAAAGAATTGAAAAGTTTACTTAAAGAAATGGAAGTTGCTATTCAAGAAAAGGCCGATGAAATCCACGATAAACTCCAAGAAGACGCAACAAATTTACAAATTGCTCAAGAAAAAAAGATTTTAGAAATCAATCAAGATTTAGAAAAGTGGAGACAGGAAAATAAAGAAAAACTAGATCAAGATATCAAAGAAATCCAACGACACTCCAAAAATTTTCAAGAACAACTCCAAGAAAAATTTCAAGAAATTATAAAAATTCAGAATTTCATAAACAATATCTCAGAAGAAACGAGTAAAAAAATTTCAGAGTTTGATACACTCATCAATCAAAAAGCAAATGAAATAGCTCAAAAAACCGAGGAAAGAATTTCTAATTATACAAAAAAATTTCAGGAAAAACTAGAATTCATTTTGGAACAGGCAAATGAGATTTTACACTCAGCTTCCAATGATACTCGTC
>CALDSP010000070.1 GCA_937924465.1 uncultured Leptospiraceae bacterium | reverse complement strand
TAAAAGAAAAGAAGCATCATGAAAAGTATATTGGTTATGAGAGTAAGCATTTGGGTTCTGGGAAAGTGAAAGAGATTTATTTAGTTGGAATAGAGTTTAGTAAAGCAGAGAGAAACATTACAAGTTTTGAGTGGGAAGAATTAAAAATCTAGAATATAAATTTTTCTGAAACTTTTATTTCATAAAAATGCAAGAAAATTGAATTACTTCATTGTTACTTTACTTTTTGTAAGATTCAAAATTTTTCTAGACAAATTTTTTTAACTACTAAAAACTTAAATTATGGCTACACTTGTTTCCCAGTCAGAAGAAGAACTAAAAGCAATTTACGAAAGACTTTCCCAAGATCCCGAATGGAAAGATATACTACCCCCAATTGATTTACCAGAGGAGGACGGAGAGCCCTTGGAAGACTCATGGCATAGATTTCAAATGAATGTTTTGATTGATTCCATCAACGCCGATAAGACAGGAAAAGAAAATTTTTACGTTGGTGGAAACATGTTTGTGTATTTTATGGTAGACCAAGTAGAAAAGACAGGCTACAAAGGACCTGACTTTTTTTATGTAAAAGATGTATCTGACCCCATGAAGCACAGAGGGAAATGGGTAGTTTGGCTAGAAGGTGGAAAGTATCCGGATGTAATTATAGAGTTTTTATCACCAAGCACAAGGAAGGAGGATTTAACAAAGAAAAAAGATTTATACGAGAGAGTTTTTCGAACCAGAGAATACTATTGTGTGGACAACAAAATTCCTAAATTGTATGCTTGGCGTTTAGGCAATAGCGAATACAAAGAAATAGAACCTGATGAAAAAGGCTTTGTATATTCCAAAGAACTAGGTTATAAATTGGGTTTTTGGCAAGGAAAATATTTACAAAGAGAAGATTTGTATTTAAGGTTTTTCAATGAGAAATACGAGCTAATTCCAACCCATGGAGAATTTGCTGAACAAAGAGCAGAACAAGAAAAGCAAAGAGCAGAACAAGAAAAACAAAGAGCAGAACAAGAAAAACAAAGAGCAGAACAAGAAAAGCAAAGAGCAGAACAAGAAAAGCAAAGAGCAGATAAATTAGAAAAAGAATTGCTAGAACTTAAAAAGAAGTTGGGAATTAGTTAAAAAGTAGGAAGCAAAAGCCAAAAAAATGTGAAACAGAATCTTTGTTTAACACTTTTAAAAAAATAATAGCACTTTTGAGCTCTTTAAATAAAATGTATCAACAGCTTTATATAATAACTTCGCATAATGTTTATTATGTCACATAGAATAGGGTGACCAAGTTTTTCTAAACTTATTTCTACAAAAATTTAGAATCCAAATCAGCTAATTCATAAATATAAGAATCAAGCAAATGAATATAATCTAAATTCCACTGAAAATTCTCTTTATCCCAAAAACAAATTTCTTTTTTACTCCAAGATTCTAATTTACTTTCAAAACCATCTATATCTATCCAGAAAGATTCAAAAGATTGTAAATTAATTTTTTTCATAATTCGGAATGTGCATAATAAAAAATCTAAATATAAGCTATTTTCTTGTTTCAGAAATCCAAAATTTTGTTTCATATAAACTTGAAGAGAACGAGGATTTGCATAACGAGCATTTCCAGTAAAGCCATGAGCACTTACACCTAAACCTAAATAAGGAAGCATTTTCCAATATTGAAGATTATGCTTACACTCATTTCCTAGTTTTGCAAAATTAGAAACTTCATAGATTGCTAAGCCTTTTTTAGATAAATAAGATGGTAGAGTTTTTAGAATATAAGTTTGTAATTCTTCATTGGGAGGTGGATTTTCTTTTTGATAGACTTTTCTGGAGTATTCTGTACCTTTTTCTAAAGTCAAGGCATAACAACTTAAATGTTCTAGGTTATGCGACAACGCTCTATTTATATCCTCATAAAACATTTCTATAGTTTGATTTGGAATTCCATAAATTAAATCAATTCCATATCTTGAAATAATTTTTTTACTTAAAAGTTCTAGAACTTGAAAGTATTTGTCTTTATCGTGATATCTTCCTAAAAACTCTAAGACTTTTGGATGAAAAGACTGAACTCCTACACTAATGCGATTGATTCCTAAATCTTTCCACTTTTCCAGATTTTCAAAGTTAATATCTTCTGGATTTGCTTCCATTGTCCATTCACAATCCATTGTAAAAGAAAAATACTCTCTGATTGTTTTAAATAACTTATGCAAATGGGGGAAGCTAGCTAAAGATGGAGTTCCCCCACCTAAAAAAACTGAACTGACTAAAAAATTTTCCCAAGGAAATTCCTTCAGTCTTTGTTCAATTTCTATATGAAGAGTTTGGAAATATTCCTCTTGTTGAAAAAAATTTTTTCCAACTCCTATAGAGTAAAAATCACAATAGGAACACTTTTGAATACAATATGGAAAATGAATATAAATTCCCATTTTTCCAGACTCATAAAAAACAATTTCAGAATTTTGGTTCATTGAAGATTTTCTGCTGGCTCTGTAGATTCAAAAATTAATTGAGCTTTTTCAATATGCATTTCTCCAAAAAGTCTTTGTACCAAAGCTTGAAAAGAAGTCTTTGTTGGGGAAAATGTCAAGATTATCTCTAAATTCTCCCAGTTTGGATATTCTAAAAAAGGATTCCCATAGTTTATAAAAATCATTTTTTGATCCTTATAGTTTTTGAGTTTTTTCGTTAATTTCTTTAATTCTTTCTCATCCTTTAAATCAAAAATAAAAATTTTTTTACTATCTAACTTTACTTTTTTCCAAAACTTTTTTTCATTTAGAATAGAAATTCCAGCTTTTTTTAATTCTTTTTGAAGCCTTTTATTTCGAATAACAAATTTATAGTTAGAAAGCTCTTCTAGTTTTAAAGGTTCAAAATTTTTTTTATAACTTCGAATGCTTTGTTTAGAAATCTCTTCATTTAGTTTAGCAATTCCTTCTTGTTTTAAAATTAAGAATTCTTCCTCTCTTCTTTTTTTTAGCTCTTGAAAATAATTTTTTATTAAATCCTCTTCTATTTGGTAATAAGATTCGGGATGAAAAAAAAGTCCTTGCTCTATTTTGAGAGAAATTTGACGTACAAGAGCCTCATCAAGTAAATCTCTCTCTTTTTGCTTAAACTCTTCATTTTTTATGCTTTCTAAAATCATATTGAAATATTCACTAGAAGTTTTTCCATAACTTGTAAGTAGGATAATATCTGCTCCTGCTAATATTGCGAGACTTCCACGTTTTTCATCCTGAAAATTTTTTGAGATCGCATTCATTTCCATTGCGTCTGTGAAAACAACTCCTTTAAATCCAAGTCCCTCTCTTAAAATACCACGTAAGATATTCGAAGAAAGAGTAGCTGGATATTTGGGATCAATCTTAGGATAGAGAATATGAGCACTCATAACAGCTTTGGCTTCATTTTCAATTGCTTTTTGAAATGGAACCAACTCAAAATTTTGAATTTCTTCGTTTGTTTTATGAATAATTGGAAGTCCCAAGTGACTGTCTATATTTGTATCTCCATGCCCGGGAAAATGTTTAATCACTGGAAGACTCCCTCCCCTTCTTGCTCCTTGTTCATAAGCAATACCCATTTTTAAAACCTGCTCTAAATACGAACCAAAAGAACGAGTGTTAATGACTGGATTTTTTGGATTGTTGTTTATATCTAAAACAGGAGCAAAGATTACATTTATACCTAATTGATTTGCTTGATAAGATGTAATAAAACCGACTTTTTCGGCATATATTGGATTGTTAGTTTGTCCAATTGCCATAGCGCCTGGAAAATTAGTAATTCCACTTTCAATACGAATGACTCGTCCACCTTCTTGATCGGTAGAAATAAAAAAAGGAAGAAGTTGATTTTCCTTTGCTAATTTCTGTAAATTGTAAGTTAAAGTTTGGATCTCTTTTTTGGTTCCAAGATTTACTCCAAAAAGAATAATTCCTCCGGGCTTAATTTTTTGTATTTCAGAAATGGTCTTTTCATCTACAACCTTAGAAGGAATTGCAATGTGAATTACCTGACCTGCCTTCTCCTCAACACTCATTTTAGAAACAATTTCTACAGCTTGCTTGTAAATTCTTTCTTTAATTTCTTTGGTAAGAATTTCATTAGGTTTTAATTTACAAGCCATTCCGAAAGCAAGAAAAAAAAATACAAAAAGTAAAAGTTTTTGATTTAAAGTAATACATTGAATATAAAAAAATTTTTTAATATTTTTTAGTTTCATAGTTTTTGAATAATTTTTCCTTAAAATAAATTTTCACTAAATAGAAAGAGTATTTAGTAAAATCATAAAATTTATTCTAATTTTATTTTCCAATTATTTTTACTTATAATAAAAAATTCTAAAACACATTTTTAAAAATTTCTACTAAGCTATCCACAGAGTTTTGAAAGTTAAAAGAAGTTTCTAATGTTAGTTTAGCCTGTTTTCCAAATTCTTGTCTTAAAACTTCGTCCTCCAATAATTGTCGTAAATACAAATACCAATCATCTTGTGAATAAGCAATAAAACCATTTACAGAGTGTTCAATATACATTTTTGCACCACCAGAAGGACTTGTTATAATAGGAAGTCCTAGAGTCATATATTTTAATAATTTTAACGATGGATTTCCTTTTTCACGTAACGTCATAGGAAGTGGATTAATTAAAATATCTGCTTTAGATAATAAAGATAATTCAATTTCTTTATTCCAATCAAAGATTTCAGTTTTTACTGGATAAGCAAGACTCTTCTCTCCTCCAACTAAATAAAGCTTAATAGGAAAAAATCTTTTTAGTTCCCTCAAACAATCAAAAATAGAAATCAAAAATCTAGAAGAATATCTAGAACCAGTCCATCCAATAGCAAATTCATGAGTTGCTTGAGTCTTTTTTTGTATTGGAAGAAAACTCTCTTTGAATCCAAATGGAAGCAGGTGTATGTTTTGATTCCAAGGCTTTGCAAAGCCTTCAATTTCATAATTCGAAACAGTAATGACTTGACTCCTTGCAATCCAAAGAGGAATTTTTTGAGAAAGAAATTTTTTTTGAATGTAGTTCACTCCATGAGAATATTTATAATAAAAACTATTTTGAATGTCTAACAAGATTGGCATATCAATCGAAAGCAATAAATTTTCC
>CALDSP010000069.1 GCA_937924465.1 uncultured Leptospiraceae bacterium | reverse complement strand
AAAAGAAAGAAAAAAAGAAACAATATAAAAATTGGAGTGATGGAGTAAATTGTAAGAATATCTAAATATCCTAAAGGATAAGAAAAATAAAAATTAGAAAAATGAAGCACTAAAAGTTTAAATAAATTACCCAAAGGAATCCATAGTACTAGCTGTTTGTATTCTTGGAAAGCAACAAAAATACTCTCAAAAAAGGTTAAAAAGGAAGTGATTGTACCTCCTAAAATGAGTATAAAAATGATTAAGTTATCTTGATGATAAATGTTTACAATTCCAATTCCTAAAATACATAAAACAAGAAAGCTAAGAAATTTAATTATTAGAGAAGCATTCAAAAAATTTCCAATCTCTGAAATATTTTCAATTTCTGGAGCAAGATATTTTACTAAAGAAGTAGGCAGTCCAAATTCTGCAATGGCAAGCACAATGGGAAGGTAACCCAAATAATATTGAAAGTAACCATTTTCGTTACGTGCTAATATATTTACAGAATAAATCATAAAAACTAAATTAGAAATAGAAGAAATTAGTTTTGCAGAACTTACCAATAAAGAAGATTTAAAAAAATCAGAAAATAAAAGTAATTTACCTTTTTGAAAAATTGTATTAGTCATTATGCTTTTTTTTCTTTTGAAGAATATAGGGAATAAGATACACTATAGAAAAAATTAATAAAAAATAACGAATGTATCGGGCTAAGGCAAGATCTTGAAAAAATTTTTTGGATACATTTCCAAACCCAAAGTAGAGAATGAGAATGATTGCGAGTAAAAGAAATCCAGTGAGCCAAGGATTTTCCCATCCAATTTTTTCCGGTTGATGAGGAAACGTTTTTTTGATTAGCATAGAGGAAATGAAAAATCCACACAAAGAGGCAGATGCAGAAATAACTTGAGAAAGAGAATGGAAATGTTGTTCGGTTTGAGAGTGACTTTCTAATAAAATAGGAAGCAAGGTTAAAAAGATAATTCCTAAACTAATAGAACGAATCTTTGAGTTTGCATTTTTCCAATTTTGAGGATTGGGGAAGTCTTGAAAAAAATTTTTATAATTTTCTAGAATGAGTAAAGAAATAAGTCCACATAAAAAACCAAATAGAACATCTCCAGGGTAATGCACTCCTGCATAAATTCTAGAAAGTGGAGTAAATAATATAAAGAAAGGGGCTAAAATTCGAACAAAGAGATTTTTAAACTCAAAGAAAACAAGTCCCCAAACTAAAATGCTAATATGAGAATGTCCGGAGGGTAATCCAAAAGAGTGTTCTTGTACTAAGCTGGAAATTTCTATGAATTGTTCACTGAGTCCACTTGGCCTAGGACTTGCAAAAAAATATTTTAGCAATCCATTTATAATTCCAGTTGAAAACAAAGCATAAGCTAAAAGATTTCCAAATCTTCGACTGTAAAATAAGTAAACAATGGGTAAACTAAAAACAAAAAAAGTAATTCCTCCCATATAATGACAAATCAGTGTGATAATATTTAAAATAGTGCCTATCCAATTATTGGGATGGGGAATTGCTTCTAAAAGAAAATTTCCAAAAAGATATTCGTTTTCTAAGGGAACTTGCATTTAAGACTCCCACTCATGAAATTCAACCCAAGAATTAGAAATAGAAATAGAATTTCCCTTATATTTTCCATAAAACTTTTGTATACCTCTTCCTAAAATATTCGTTGATAAGATGGTTGCCTCAAACCCATAAAACTCTCCCTTGATAAATTCTGTTTTATCTAAAACTTGACCATCTTCAAATCCGTAGCTTTTCCATTTTTCTTTATAAATTTCTTTATGGGGTCGTAAAATTCCTTTCATTTCTGAACCCGTACATTTAGCAACGACAGCTAAAAGCAAGCCTTCAGGAGCACCATAGGTTCCAATCATAGCATCGTAATGTCCTTTGTTTAAACAAATGTCTAGTCCAGCAGTCACAGAGCCTGAATCAATGAGAGCGACTCGAATTCCTAAATTTCTTAGATCACGAATTAAGTTTTCATGACGGGGTCTATCTTGCACAACTATGAGTAGTTCAGAATGGGTCTTTTTTAAAGAGTCACAAAGTTTTTCTACGTTGTGCGACAAAGGAGCATTTGGATCAAAAGAATCCATAAATTTTGGACCTGCAATCCATTGTTCCATATAAGTTCCTGGAACAGGTTGAATTCCATTTATATTAGCATAGGCTATCACAGAAAGAGAATTAGGTAAGCCCTTAGAAAAATTTGTTGTACACTCTAGAGGATCAACAATTAAGTCTACTAGAATTTCTCCAGTTCCTAAAATTTCTCCTTCATGGAGATAAGCAGATTCATCTTTTTCTCCTTCTCCTAAGATAATTCTTGTTCCAAAAGGAAGGGAGTTTAATTCTTTACGCATAACTTCTACTGCTAAACTGTCTGCGTGTGTTTTATTGTACTTACCAAAAAGAGGTAAGACTTGAATTGCTGTGGCTTGAGTCACTTTTCTAAGAGAAAAGGCAATTTCTTGTTGTAATGATAAATTCATAAAATAAAAATTTTATAGTTTCCTAATTTCTCAATGAAATGAAAAGAATGATTTTTGAAAAGAGTTTTTAAAAAAAGAGATTGGTAAAATTCATAAGATTTTGAAAATGAACTTATGCAGTTAAAATTACCCACAGAATTTCAGTCACCAAAAGAAATTGTTTCTATGTGGAATGAATTTAGAAATGAAGTAAAAACCTTGCTTTCTAGTATTACAGAAAAGCAACTTTTGGAAAAACCTACTGGACGTTGGTCTCTTTCTGAAGTTGGAGAGCATCTTTATCTTTCTCAAATGAATTTAGCTCGTTCTATTCCTATTGTTCTTGTAGGAAAATTTGGAGAGTCAACAAATGAACAGAGAGATTTAGATTACGAAAAAATTCAAAGTTATTTTTTAAAACCATCTGGTGTAAAAAACCCCGATTCCGTTACTCCTTTGAATCAATATTTACAGAAAGAATTATTTGATTTGTTAGATAAATCTCAAAAAAAACTAGAAGATGTTACAAAAAATCGTACAAAAGAAGAGTTACAAAAACGCGGTATGGAGCATCCTTATTTTGGAGTTTTGAATTTATTTAATTTTTTATGGGTTATGGGATTGCATGAATATTCCCATTTAGTGGCAATTCGAACCAGAATTTCCTCTTTATGAGTGAAGGAAAAAAGCAAAGTTTTTTATTAGAATATCCACTTACTTTTGGAGTCTGTTTTTTTCTTTTATTATTTTATTTTCTAAGTTTTTTTATTCCTGAATCTACTTTACATACATATTTTTATTCTTATCCAAGAAATTTTAACTTTGTGAATTGGCTTCTTTCTACTTTCATTCATGCTAATATTTTTCATTTATTTTGGAATGTGTTTTTTTTATTTTTTCTGGGAAGAGCTGTTGAATCTAAAATTGGAAAATCAAAATGGCTTTTGTTTTATATTGCTGCAGGAATTGTTGCAGGATTTAGTGATTCTTTTGTTCGTGGAGCTTTACAAGATGAAACAACTCCTGCAATAGGAGCGAGTGGATCAGTAGCAGGGATTGCTGTGGTTGCAGCTCTTGTATCTCCTTATACTTTTCCAGCTTTCCAAAAAAATATTCCTTTTCCTACTTTTCTTGTTGCTTGGCTTATGATTTACTCTGATGTTACAAATGTTTTTAAACCCGACAGGATTGCTCATTGGTCCCACATTGGAGGATATATCTCTGTTATGATTGTGGCTTATTTTTTGAGTGAAAAAGAAAGAAAAAAACTTTGGAATGCTTTTTTAATGAATTTACTCTTCTTTGTGTTGTCTATCATTTTATTATTCTTTATTAAAAACAGGTAAACTATGAAAATAAAATTTTCTGCCTTAGAATATACAAGAGAGGACTCTTTTCAAAAAGCTGAATATGAGTTTGATGGAAATGAAGAAAGTGGTTGGAAGATTTATCGTAATAATGAAATCTTTTTAAGTTTAAACAAAGGTTATAAGCTATTAAAATCAGTAGCTTGTGGAGTTTGTTCTACTGACTTAGACAGACGTTTTCTTCCTTTTCCCTTACCTCAAATTACGGGTCATGAAGTATTAGCAGAAGATTCAGAGGGAAAACGTTACGTGGTAGAAATCAATGATACTTACCAAGCACGTGGAGTGGAAGAAGATAATTTTTGCAAATTAGGAATTCCTACTCACAGTCCAAGTCGTATGGTTTTAGGTATTGATCGGCTTCCCGGAGGATTTGGAAAATATATTTTAGCACCTAAAAATGCAATTGTAAGCATTGGAAAAGTTCCAGAAAAAGTTGCTATTTTAACAGAGCCATTTGCTGCAGCTTTACAAGCTATTATAGCTTCTCCTCCTCAAGATGGACAAAGGGTGGCAGTTTTAGGACCAAGAAGACTTGGAAGTTTATTGATTGCTGCTTTATATCTTTTTCGTAAACAGCAGAATCTAAACTTTGAAATTATAGCCATTGCACGAAGAGCGGAGCCACTCAAACTCACTAAACAATTAGGAAGTGACAGAGAAATTAATTTACAAAATATATCTATAGAAAAACTCACCAAAGAGTTTGATATTGTTTATGATACAACTGCAAATCCTCAAGGTTTTGAAATTGCCTTAAAGTTAGCTAAAAAAGAAGTTCATCTAAAATCTACAAATGGACTTGAAGTGTGTGGAATCAAAAATATGACTGCTTTAGTTGTAGATGAGTTAAGTATTTTACCTTATTCAAAAGAAAATTTAGAGTTTCATTGGCAAAATGATACTTGGAAAAATGAAACAGTTTATATTAGTCCTTTGTTGCGTAACGTATTAGAAATTTCTAATAAACTTTCTTTTAGTCCAGAATTTTCTGAGTTCCCTGAATTTTGGAATAGGGATCCTTTCAAAAATAAGCTTCCTCGTTTTGATATAGCTATAGCACAAAATATCCAAGAAATTGATACAATCATTCGTCCTTTTCAAAATTCAGAAGAATCTTTAGTTCGACCAAGAGGAGCTATTTTAGTTTATGGAAATATAAATGAAAATCCTCTATTAAACTTTATCCAAAGTGGCGGTATACTAAAAAGTTCTAGATGTGGTAATTTTCATTTGGCTTTAAAACTT
>CALDSP010000068.1 GCA_937924465.1 uncultured Leptospiraceae bacterium | reverse complement strand
GTGTTAGGAGGAATCTCTGGTTTGTACAATCCTATTTGAAATGGCAATTACTTTTTTCCAAGTTTGTTTTTTAAAATCTGACCTAAACTAGAGGCATGACTGGTCTCTTGATTTTGCAAATAAGCTTGGTATTCTAATTTTTCTTTGGTTTCTTTCGCTTTAAGAATAGAGGCGGCAATTTGGCGTTTTTCGGGATTAATCTCTGTAATAAAAACATCCACTTTTTCACCCACTTTAAAGTGATTATGAAGAGGCACCCTATTTGAAACTCCTGTTTCTTTTGTTGGAACTAAAGCATGAAAAATTTCATCAAATTTTACAAAAAGTCCAAAAGGTTTAATAGCATCAATTGTGCCTTGTATGATATCACCTTCTTTAAGTGTAAGTTGCCCTTTCCATGGATCATGTAAAGATTCTTTCAAACTCAGAATAATTTTATTTTCATTCCAATTTAAGGTTAAAATCTTAGCACGTAACGTCTGACCAATAGAGTATTCTTCGGTTAAATTAGGACTTTTTTTAAAACTTGCCTCACTCACTGGAATTAAAGCCTCTAGTCCATTTACATCTACAATTAAACCAAAATTATGAATAGATTTAATCTGGCACGTAACGTAATGATCCTCTTGAAGTTCTGATTTTAAGATTTCTTTTTTCAGTTCTTTCTGTTTATCAGCAAGTCTTTTTTGAGAAAGAACAAGTCTTTTTGTTTTGGGAGAAAATTCATTTATAATAAAACGAAGTTTTTGGCCATTTAGAGAGCTTGTTTTTTTTTCTGGATCCATTTGTGAATAAGGACAAAATCCAATATACTCACCAAGCTTTACTTCATAACCATTTTCTGATTCAGATGCAATTTGTCCTAAAACAGGGATTTCCCTTTCTTTAGCGAGTTCAAGGTTTTCATTGTTATAATTTTCGTTTGTAAGAGTATAAGTAAAATAAAAATCTCCATGGGATTCATAAAGAAAGTAAACAGGCAAGCTATTTCCTTCTTGAATAGTTTCATCGTAAAGTTCTTCTTTTAATAGTACGCCTTTTATTCCATTTTGAGGAATTTCTATAAACACATAATCGGGTTCTATGGAAGTCACTTTGGCTTCAAACTTAGAACCTACTTCTAAAGATTTTCGTTTTTTAAAACTTTCTTCTAAAAGTTTGGCAAAAGTACTTGACTTATTTGTCATTATTCTTCTCTCTCTAATTTGTCTAAATTTACTATTGTAATTTTACCTTGGCTATCTTCTAAAGAATCAATTTTATTTAAGTAACTTTTTAGTGGCTCAAGAATTTGATTTGTGAAGTCAGCATTAGAAAGAGCAATGAGAATTCTGCGAATTGCTACCTCTTCTGAAATGCCAAATTCTTTTGCAATTTCCTTAACCATGTTGGACTGTTGAAGATGCTCAAGAAAAGCTTTCGTTTCCATTTTAGTTCCATTTGGAAATATACACTTTAGAAAACAATTCTATTTTTGTTTTGAGTTTCATTTTGTGATAGTTTATAATTTTCCTCTTTACAATCGGAAATTTCGTAGTTTTGAGAAACTCCAAGGTATTTTGAAAGATTTTTCCAATCTTGCAAGCTATCCCGAGAGAATTTTGAAAGAACTAGGCAGATCTTTCCGCTTCCCGTTTTTGTAAAAGAAGTCAATGAACTGAGTTTGTCTGTCTCAGGAGAAAAGAAAATTATATTTTGAGTTCCAATTTGAAAATGCTTTGGAAATCTAGAGTTGATATAGTTTATATATGGAAACAAAGAGCTAAATTCTGTTTTCGGAAAAATAGCTTTTACTTCTGCTTTTTGATTTTCATAAAAATAAACTCCGTAAAAAAGACAAGATTCTTTTTCAATCCAAACTTCTTGGACGTTATGTGAAAATATCCATTGTTTCATTTTATAATTATGATAAAAGCACTCTCCCGAAATATAAAGTGAATTTTCCTTTTTAACTGCAAAAGAAGAATTATGTAAAAAAAATCCATCTTTAAAATTTTGTTCTAAATTTTTATATTGCATATTTGCAATATAAAATCCTCCTCCAAATAAAGAACAAATAATAAGTATAGAAATCATTCTAAGAATATAAATTTGAAATTTACTTTTGACTTCTTTACGTTGAGTGTTAAGAATCATTTCATAAATTAGAATAATGCATAAAAACCAAATTGTAAATAAAAGTAACAAATAAAAATTATCATAAAATTTTTTATAAAATCCTAAAAAACTCGTTTCTTCTGCTAAATACTTCAACAGTCGAAGTTGAAACTCAGAATAAAACCAAAAATAGTCAGCTATAAAGCTCAAGGAACTCATTTCAAAAGCAAGTCCTAAATACAAAAAAGGAAGTAATAGTCCTGTTAAAGTAACAATCATAAGATTTATAAAAATAGAACCAAAGCTATAACTTTTAAAATAATATACAAGAATTGGAAAAGTACCAACTGAAGCAGATAAAGAGATAGTAATTAAATCTACAAACCAACCTTTAATCTCTCCAAAAATCAATTTATCAAAAATATTTTTCGTAAATAAAATGCCCGCCACAGCTCCAAAAGAAAGTAAAAAAGATATTGATAAAAACTCTTCACGATTCAAAAGTAGAATACAAAAAGCAGAAACTAGTAATAAGTCCATCTTGGGAATTTTTCTATAAAGAAGAGATGCAAAACTAATACAAAATAAAAAAAAGAAAGCTCTAGTTAAAGAAACAGGAAAACTTAAGATCCAAAGATAAACCAAACTAATTCCTAATGGAATAAGTTTTATTAAATACCGTGGTAATACTTTTATAAAACTACAAAGAGTATGCACAAATCCCACTAAAATCCCAATATGCAACCCCGAGGCGGCAAAGATATGTAAAATTCCAGATTCCCGAGCACGATTTTTAAGCCCAAAGCTAAGGTAAGAAGAATCTCCAAGTAAAAGGCCTAAAGCAATTCCCTTGCTCTCTCCAACCAGACCACCTTTTTCTAGAGAAAGTTCAATTTTTTTTCGAATTTCAAAACGTAAGTCAGAAATTTCTTTTCTTTGGCAATTTTTTACATTGATTCGAAGATAAATATTTTTATAATATTTCAAAAAAGAAAAAAATGGATTTTCCTCCGGTTCCACTACAGAAATTTCTTTTGGCAAACATTGATACTCTTCAGACTTACCTATTTTAGAAGAGTGATAAAACACTGCTTGAACACCCTTTGTTTTTGTACAAATCTCAAATAGAAAAAAATTTTTTTTGATTTCTTTAATGGGTTTTAACTCTAAGATTTCTGGTTGTTTTAAAAATTCATTCCAATCTTCCTGCGAAAGAAAATGTGGTTCATAGACATAAGTTTGTAAATTTACATAAACAAGTACAGAAATGGAAAATCCTAAAAATAAGTAAAAAATTTTTTTACTCCAAAGTTGAAATAAAATAAAACTAAGCACTCCAACAGAGCCTACTATAAAAAATAATTTCCAATCCCCAAAACTAGAAAGTCTCTCTCCAACAATAAATCCCAAACAAAAATAGCTAAATTGGGAGATTGGTTTCAATGAATGAAAAAATTCTTTCATACTTTAGAAGAGAAAAGTTTTAGAATTCTAGTTTGTATTTTTTCGTGTTTCTTCCAATTTTGGACAAAAAAGGAAATTCTATGACATGGAAATCAATTCTTTTAGGTTTGTGTTTTATAGTTTTTTTTAACTGTTCTAGTTCTCAAAAGCGAACATGCATTCGTAAAATTCATTATTCTTGTATTTGTAACACTCTAGAAGCCAAACAAATTGGAATGGTTCGTCTTTTGGACAATGAACTAGAAATTTACAAAATCAAGAAAAAAATAGTTTTCTCTCCTGAAATAGAAGATGAAATATTTCAAGTCCCTAGTACGTACTTAGAAAATTTTTATTTTCAAGAAAAACCAAATCCTAATTCTATTTCAAGTCCTAAGCAGGAAAGATCTTTCATTGTAAAAGGAAACTTAAATGAACAAAAATTAGAAAACTATCTAGAGACCCAAGATTTAAAAGTAGTGAAAGATCAAAAAGTGTATTCCAAGAAAGGAAGAGGAGAAAGAGGTTTAGAACTAATTTTAAATTATTCCAAAGAACGACAAAAGCAAAAAAGTATTGATAAGGATAAGTATTATAAAGATAGAATTGATATGTTAAAAAGGATAAAGGAATAAAAAGAGGTAAAATATGAAACATAGAAACTTTTTTGTATTTTTATTTTTGTTTGCTAATTGCTCTTCTTACGAAAATATCTCTCTCAAAGATTGTAAAAAAATAGAAAGTTTTCCCGGTCCGGAGGATATAGCAATCGATCGAGAAACAAAAATTTTATACATTAGTTCTCATGATAGAAGAAATTTTGAATCAATGGGAACCATTTTTTCTTTAAATATCGAGACTCAAGAAATTCAAAAACTTTCTACTGATCAAACTCCTAAAAATTTTCGACCTCATGGAATAGACTTAGTAAAACAAGGGAAAGAAAAAAAACTGTATGTAATTTCCCACACAATGCTCAAGGAAAATCCTCATAGTATTGAAGTTTTTCGAATAGAAAAAAATACTTTACTTCATGAGAAAACCCTGCTTAGTGAAAAACTTCTCAATCCAAATGACTTAGCCGTCACAGAAGATGGAAAGATTTTTGTTTCTAACGATTTTGGAAGTGTTTCCTCCTTTGGTCAATTTTTAGATGTTACTTTCTCTCGTAAAAATTCTCCTATTTCTTATTATGATGGAAAAGAATGGCATTTTTTAAAACCAAATCTAGCAGGTGGTAATGGAATTTATTATCAAAAAAAAGATGGAAAAGAATGGATTTATAGGGCTTCTATGTTTGGAAAAGTTTTTGTAAAATATGAGTTACGTTACGTGCAAAGTTTTCCCAATCTAATAGAAACGAAGGTTTTCTCTGTAGAAGGAATTCCCGATAACTTTGGAGAAGATGAAAAAGGAAATTTATTTCTAGTGAGTCATTCTTCTATGTGGAAATTTGTAAGGCATAGTTCTTCTAAAGAAAATCTTTCTCCTAGTTTAATTTATATTCTTCAAAATGATAATTTGAAAAAAATTTATCAAAATGATGGAATAGAAATTTCAGCGGCAAGTACTGCTCTTGTTTTTCAAAACAGAATTTATATTTCGCAAGTTTTTGAACCTTTTTTACTAAGTTGTACATGGGACAAGTAATTCCCCTATATACAAAATATCCTTTTGTAATTATTGCTAAAGGGCTCAAAACCCACGAATGGGAACTTTTGAATTATTATTTACGAACTCAAAATGTAGAAATTTATTATTGGGAAACGGGAAGACCTGAACCCTATCTTCATCCAAATCAAATTTTACTGACATCAGAATTTTCTGAAAATTCTTTAAAAATGAGTTATGAATGGGCCCTTCCTCTCTCTGTAATTGGGAGATTAGAAGAAAGTGAAAAAAATTTCATGTTTTCTAAATTTGTTCCTTCATTTTGGAATGTAGAAAAAATCCTCATTCCTTATTTTTTTCCTTTAATTGGAAAAACATGGGAACAAAAACAAACCCAAGTCCTTTTATGGAGTTCAAATTTTACTCTATCAAAAATCATCCAATCTATATTTCGATTTTTTTTAATACAATTTGTATTTACTGAAAATCCTCATTTTGCAGTTCAATCTATTTTACAAAATGAATATGACTTACTGATTTTGGATTGGGATAATGCTGGCTTAGAAACAATTCAAATCATTCGAGAACTAAGAAATTTAAAACTCAAAAAAAAATCTCTTCCACAAATTATTGGAATTAAAGACTTTAATAAAATGCATATTTTCAAAGATTTAAGCTCTGGAATTAAAGAATTTTGCTCTGTATTATTTAATGAAAGAGAAATTATTGAACTTTTTTTGAGATCATTTCCTTTCAATGAAAAATCCTCATCTTATATGCAAGAAAAAGAATTTCCTGTTTTACGTTACGCACAAAAAGATTTTTGTTCTTTATATTTAGATTATCAAAAAGATACTCGTATATGGGAATTAAAAAATTTGTGGACATGGGAAGAAATTGAGAAAAATCTTTTTAAAGAACAATTTCTATGGCTCTTATCTTATTTTACTGAATAAAAATTTAAAATTTACTTTTTTTAAAAAAGCATTTCCTTATTTTAGAGATTGAATCTCTCAAGCGGAGCAAAACTTAGTGAAAAAAGAAAATAAGATTTGGATTTTTTATATAGTGAGTTTTCTAAACTCAATCAATCCACTTTTCTCTCAAACAGAAACAAAACCTTGGGTCAGCGTTCAAGCTCAATCTGCATCTTTAAATATTAAAAGCTGTAGTATAAAAATCCAATATCCCAAAATAAAGACTCTCAACCCAGATATGGTAGGATTTGGAGTCACCAAAAAAATAAATAAATTTTTAAGAAAAGAGTTCCAAGACATAAAAAAATATGAAAACGAATTCCAATGCAATAGAAATTCTAAAAAGAATCAGCCCGCCTTTCATTTAGAAGTCAAATTCGAAGTCAAGCTCAATTATAATCATTTACTGTCTATTTACTATTATGCAGTAGGATATTCTGCAGGTGCCATTCATCCAGATAACGATTATAAAGCTTATAGCTTTGATCTACGAACTGGCAATCCTTTACTTTTTTCCGATTTATTTCGAAAACCTTCCAACTACATGGCTACTGTAAATAAAGAAATCTTTGAACAGCTTAAAGAAATGGATATTCTAAG
>CALDSP010000067.1 GCA_937924465.1 uncultured Leptospiraceae bacterium | reverse complement strand
CAAAACGAATGAACTACGTTTCAGTAGATTGCGACAACTCCTATAATGGAACCAATAGCCGCCTTTAGAGCGGCCGATCAAAACGAATGAACTACGTTTCAGTAGATTGCGACAGTTAAATAATTATAAATTGTAGAAGGTCGTACTATAAGTTAAGAGGAACGAAATACGTTTTAGTAGTTTACTACTGGAGGTTATAAAAAAGATATCTTAGAATGCTAAGTTTTTGTTTAGAATAGTTTTATTGAAGTGATATAATTTACACTTTATTTCAATCGAAAGGTTATAAATTTTTGAAAAATAAAAATACACGTTTATAAGAGCTTTTGAATAAGAAATTTTTGCGAAGAAAATTTACTTATAAAAATTGAAATTTACTGTAGAATTCCTCCCATACAAAGGTATTTAATGTTTAGATAGTCTTCAATTCCATATTTAGAACCTTCTCTTCCCATTCCCGATTGCTTTACCCCACCAAAGGGAATTTGCTCCGAAGAAATGATTCCCTCATTGATACCCACCATTCCAGCCTCCAATCCTTCTGCAATGCGCCAAACTCTTCCTATGTCTCGAGTATAAAAATAAGAAGCTAATCCAAACTCTGTGTTATTTGCAAGACTCAAAGCCTCTTCTTCTGTTTGGAAAGTTTGGATACCCGAGATGGGACCAAATGTTTCTTCTTGGCAGATTTTCATATTTGGATGGATCCCTAAAATTACAGTAGGTTCATAGAAAGTTCTTCCTAAACTATGGCGCTTTCCTCCAATGAGAACTTGAGCTCCTTTTTCTTTTGCATCGTGCACGTGTTCTTCCACTTTTCTTAAAGCGTTTTCATTGATAAGAGGTCCCTGGTTTACTCCTTCCTCTAATCCATTCCCTACTTTCAATTTTGAAACTGACTCACTTAAAAGTTGAGCAAACTCTTTTGCTATCTTTTCATGCACATAAAAGCGATTTACACAAACACAGGTTTGTCCCGTGTTTCTGTATTTAGAAAGAATGGCACCTTTTACAGCCTCTTGCAAATCAGCATCTTCAAATACAAGAAAGGGAGCATTTCCACCAAGCTCTAAACTTAGTTTTTTGATAGTGGAAGCAGACTGAGCCATAAGTAAAGCCCCTGTGCGAGTAGAACCTGTAAAGCTAATTTTTCGCACAATTGGATTTTCGGTAAGTTCTCTTCCTATTTCTACATAATCTCCCATGACTAAGTTCCAAACTCCCTTAGGTAAGCCGGCACGTTCTGCTAAAACATAGAGAGCAAGGGCAGAGTAGGGGGTGAGTTCGGAAGGTTTAGATACCACTGTACACCCAACGGCTAAAGCAGGAGCTACTTTGCGAGCAAGCATAGCACTTGGAAAATTCCAAGGTGTAATAGTTCCTACAACTCCAATTGGTTCTTTCAAAATAACAATTCGAGTATCAGAACGATGGGAAGGTATAACGTCTCCATATACTCGCTTGGCTTCTTCTGAAAACCACTCAACATAGCTGGCTGCATAAGCAATCTCTCCCATTGACTCAGCCAAAGGTTTGCCTTGTTCTTGGGTCATAATTTTAGCAAGATCTTCTTGGTTTTCCATAATTAAACGAAACCAATCTTTTAAAATTTTAGAGCGTTCTTTTGCGGGAAGTTTTTTCCATTTTGGGAAAGCATCATAAGCGCACTGAATGGCTTTCTTTGTTTCTTCTCTTCCTAAATTAGGAATACTTCCCAAGAGTTCTCCTGTTGCAGGATTGTGGATGGAGAGAGTATTGGAAGAAAAGATTTTTTCTCCATTTATAATTGCTGATTGGATAAATAAACTAAAGTCTTTTAAAAACTTCATATCACTTGGTTTATATAATAAAATAAAATTTTATACAAAAAAAGTCAAGATACAAAAAATGATTTGCTATACTTAGTTTCAATTTTTTAATGATTTCGTGAACAACAAAAATGTTTTTCAAGGAGAGATTGTATTTTAGAAAAAATTAATATAACTTGCAGAGTATAGAGTAGTTCTTAATAAAATTTTTAGTTGCCAAATTTAAATGAAGAAAACAAGAAGTTTTCAAATGGCACAGGAACCCTCTTTTGATATTGTATCTAAAATCGATAAATCAGAGCTTGCAAATGCAATTACACAAGCAATGACGGAAATTTCCACCCGTTTTGATTTTAAAGGATCTAAGTCTAGTATTACTCATGAGGGTGAGTTTTTAGTTCTCATTTCCGATAATGACATCAAAATCAAACAAGTTATAGATGTTCTCACAAATAAACTTGTCAAACGCGGAATAGGAATTAAAGCCTTTGATTTTGAAGGAACAAAGCTAGAGCCCGCAACAGGTGGTACGGTTAGGATGAAAGTAAAAATACAAAATGGCTTAGATAAAGAACACACGAAAGAGATTGTAAAAATTATTAAAGATTCTAAACTCAAAGTGCAAGCTGCTGTCATGGGAGATTACGTAAGGGTCTCTGGAAAAAAGAAAGATGATTTACAACAAGTACAAAAACTTTTACGCAATTCTGACCTCAAATTTGATTTTCAATTCACAAATTATAAAGGTTAAATTTGTTCAGTTAAATAGGGCTTTGTATATTCTCGGATAATATCTACAACAAAGCGTCCCCAACTTCGTTGATCGTCTGTAATGGCTACTTGTTTAATTTTAGGAAAATATCCTACAGGTTTATATATACTATGGGTAATTTCTAAAACACGCAAATAGTTATCTAAACGTTTTACGCGCACGAAATTAATAATTTCTGTTTGAATTTTATCTTTAGGAATATAGCCAATGATAATAAGTTTTGGAAAAAGAGCTTTCTTTAAATGGTTAATGAAGTCAGTAAAGCTATCCACTCTATCAATAAATCCTTCATAAGCTCCACCTCCTAAGTTCATAATTTGTGTAACAATATCCATAGTTAAAGTTACACCTTCCATAGTAGTCATGTCAGAGATAATTACTATGCCTTCATCGGGTTGGAATATTTTAAAGACTGTATCAGGTTTAAATTTTCTTCGAAGAAGCATTACGGCAGAGATATCAATTTCGGCAGCCTTAGGTAAAATGATTTTTCCAGTGTTGTCACGTATATTCTCTCGGCTAATGATGTAGCGTTTTTTTGCTGCATTTTGGTTCATAATTCGAAAGGCTTTTACTTTTTCCTCAATTTCGTTGAGGGTATTGTAGCCTATTTTTAGAATGTTTTCTCGACCACCTTTTCTGAATTCTGTGTCTTCCATTGCTTGATTTTTTTACCTTAAATTCTTTTGCCTTAAAGATTAGGAATAAGCCTAAAAAAAGAAAAGTTTTTTTTTTTCTGTATTTTAAAAAAAAAATTAGTATCCTCTTCTGCCGTAATCTCTGGCTTGCTGTTGATATTCAAACATTGCTGATTCTATTATAATATTTAATAACTCTGGATACGATATTCCTGAAACCGCAGCACAAATGGGAAGGGCACTGTATTTTTTTGAAAGTCCGGGAGTCAGATTGATCTCTAAAAAATAAGGATTTCCATTTTTTTCTTTCCAATCCAAACGAGCAAAACCAGAGACACCTAGTTTGTATGACAATTTTAATGACATTTCTTGGATCCATTTTTCTTTGAAAGAATCCTTTAAAGGTAAAAATTCTTCAAGCATTTCAGATTTGGATTTAATTTCTGCACTGTAAATGGGCGAGGGAGATACGACTTCCAAAACTCTAGTAGGAAAAAGTTTTTTTGTATTTCCTAAAATACCCAAAGTATATTCTTTTCCTTCTAAATATTCTTCAATCAAATATGGAAAGAACTCTTCTTTTAGATTTGTTTGAAATTTCTTCCATTCTGAAGGAGAAGAAATGAAATTATTTTGATGAATTCCTAAACTAGAACCTTCATAATTGGGCTTTATAAAAAAGGGATAATGGAAATTGAGAGTTTGAGAAGCCGATTCTAACAAACAAAACATAGGAGTTGGAATACCTAAAGAAAATGCGATCATTTTTGTAAGATGTTTGTCTAGACTAAGAACTTGGGAATATGCCTCTGAACCCACGTAAGGAAAACCTAAAAATTCAGCTAAAGCAGGCACGTAAGCCTCTCGATTTTTAGAAAAGTAGCCTTCTACAAGATTCCAAAGCAAAGTAGAGTTTCTGTGTTCTTGGCTCAAAAAAGTAAGCTTTTCTAAAAGCTCTCTTTTACGAGTAAATGGTTCTAAAATTTCTACTGAATGACCTATTTCCTCAAGAGTGTTTTTTAAAATTTGAATACTTTCAAAACTTTCCCATTCTTGGAATAATTCTAAATTTTGACCTACAGGATAAATATCAACTATGAGTAAAATTTTTAATTTTGACAAATGAAAAACCTATTTTCTTTATGAAATAAACAAAGAAGTTTGTAGTTTGAATTTTCTAAGTTGTAAAAAAAATATTTCGAGGCAATCAAAGGTATCATTTTATGAAAATGAATGTTCTATTGTTTCAAAGTAAAGTTAAATGGATTTTTCAAATTCGAGATCAGCATTTTTTACTACACAAATTGTTTCCATTCTTTTTTCTTGTTATTTTTTTTGGAAGTGTTTGTAAGATTTCTAAACCTCATCCAGAAGTCAAACAAATCCAAGCAAAGAAACCTAAACTTGAACTCATTGCCTCTGATAAAATGAGACTTTATTTTCCTGTATTAGAAAAAGATTATTCTGAACAAGAGGTTTTTTCTGCTTTAGAGTCTATCCGAGACATTTCCAATGAAACTTGTCAAATGATTTATTCTATGGTGCCCTATGATAAAGAAAAAATTAAAACTTATACAAATATTGAATTAGGTTCCCCCATTACTTCAAAGTTTTATCTTCATACATTTCGAAGAATTATTGTAGGCTGTTGGAATTTCTTTCAAATGAATGATGTTTCGCCTGACAAAGATTTTGAATACATTAAAAATTTGTATCCAAATGCTAGGTTTGATTGTTATAGTGTTGGTTTTTTACAACCTTACATTATGCATTCTAAATTGAACTGTGAAAACCTTTATCTTTTAGATATTGATCTAAGAATTATTGAAGGACATGCTCAACTTCTCAAATTTTTCCATGAAGATAAAATGCAAACTGAAGAAGATGTTTTAAACAATTTCAAAGAACTCAATATTGGATGGATTGCTCAATATAAAACTTTTAATGCAAAAACAAATATTAGCTTACAGTCCCTTTGTCCCAAAAATTATGAGATGTGTTTGCAGGAGTTATTAAATTTTCAAAGAAAATACACAAAACTCAAAAAAATTACTCTTTATGCAAGTGCTCTTCACGAAGCAAATTTATTTCCAGAGGATTCGAAGATTTCAGTTGTTTATTTGAGTAATGCTTTAGAAGATTATTACACAAAGAAAAAAGAATTTGATTTTATGATGAAAAGATTGGAAGAGGAGTTACAAACAAATCAAAAGATTTTGTTTATTTATCATAACGGGGGAAGGCATTTATTTGGAGTGTATGAGGTTACTAAGCTAGAGAATGAATTGGATATTACAAGTTCTTGTAGAGATCGATATTTATTTTATCCGGAAGAAGAAGAAAGAACATATTATAACATTCATTTTGATAGACTTAAAAATTTAAAGACTAGTGGAAAGTATTGTTCTCCCAACCAAGTTCAGTCTCAACTTGCCAAAAAAGAAAACGAAGCAGAGAAGCAATAATTTAACAAATGAAATTCAAAATTACCTTTAGTTGAGATTGAAAAAATCATAGATCTATTAAAATTTCGTAATATTTTTGTAATTTTTATATTTTAAATAGATATTTGTGCAAATTACTGAAACTATTAGGGAGGTTGATTTGGCTCCCGCTCCTCACATATCAAATGGTTTACAAGTTTTAGTTGTAGATGATGAGGATGATATTGTTGAACTCATCAAATTCAACTTAGAAGAAGAAGGTTTTACCGTTAACTCTTGTAAGAATGGACTAGAAGTAATTCCAAGAATTGAAAAAAATCGCCCTGACTTAGTCATTCTGGATGTTATGCTTCCCGGAATAGGGGGGATTGATCTTTGTAAAAAAATCAAAGATAAGTATTCTATTCCAATCATTATGGTTACTGCTAAAACAGGGGAAACGGATGCTGTTTTAGGCTTAGAATTTGGAGCAGATGATTATGTTCGAAAGCCATTCAGTCCTAGAGAGCTCATGGCAAGAGTTCGATCCGTCTTAAGGAGGTATATAACGCCTCTAGAAGAACAAAAGGCAGGTTCCATTACCATTGGAAAAATTACACTCAATCCTCTTGCTCATAAGGTTTATGTTAATGATGAAGAAATTGAACTTACTCTGCTTGAGTATAAAATACTTTATTTATTTATGACAAATCCGGGTGTAGCTATGACGCGAGATAAACTTTTGGACAGAGTTTGGGGACAAAATGTATTCGTTACCGATAGGGCAGTAGACGTAAATATCAAAAGACTGCGCGATAAACTAGGTCCCGAAAAAAATAGACTGGAAACAATTCGGGGGATTGGTTATCGGTTTAATAATGCGTAGTTTTTTTTCTTCTGTACTTTTACGGAATTGGCTCTTTCTACTCATTTTATTGGTGACAGGAGGCATTACCTTTTGGGCTTCCACTATTGTGGAATTTAATTTGAAAGTCATATTGATTTTCTTTTTTGCTTTGTTTTCTCTTTTTTTAACCTTTCATTTCTCTTACAGACTTGCCTCTACAGTAACAACTCAACTGAAAGTTTTGCAGGAAAAAGCCAGTGCTGTAAATGCAGGCGAGACTTCCTCTAGTTTAGTTATGACTAATATTGAAGAGTTGGCGAATCTTTCTAAAGAAATTGATTTAATGTCCATTCGACTAAGACAACAATTTCATGACTTAACTTTAGAGAAGGAGAAATTTAATTTTGTTCTGCAAAGTTTAAAAGAAGGGGTCTTTGCTATTGATAAAAACAAAACCATTCTTTTTCAAAATAAAAGTTTACCTTCTGTTTTAATTCCAGAGAATTCTGGAATGAGAAAAATTGATTCAGTCATTACTAATATAAAACTTCTTGAATTCCTAAATGAGCATATTGAAAAAGATAAGGAAGGAAAAATCTTACTTGAATGTTCTAATAAAAAATATTATAGTGTTCGTCTTTATAATTTGCAAACCAATCCTAACTATCCTATTTTTATTGGAGTGATAACCGATAAAACGGAAGAACGAGAAAGACAAATTATGCGAGAGCAATTTTTTCAAAGTGCTTCTCATGAATTAAAAACTCCTATTACTTCTATAAAAGGATATACGGAAAACTTAGAGAA
>CALDSP010000066.1 GCA_937924465.1 uncultured Leptospiraceae bacterium | reverse complement strand
TAGCAGAAGAAAAATCGGAAAATTTAGAACTAGATGAAAATAAATCCATACCAAAGCTAGAAAACAAAAAGCTAAAAAAGAATAAAAAAAAAGAAAGACATAGAAATCGTAAGCAAATTAAAAAAAGAAAAATATAGTTTTTCATATTAGAAAAAACTTATATTCCTTCAAGAGAGAACTCTGAAAAAGTTAGAAAATTGTTTAGTTAGATTTTTTAGGAGTGAGAGAAATGCAAAATTTTGATAATGAACTTTTTGAGTCACTCAAAGTTATTTTTTTAAATACCTTTCTTTTTGGATTGTTTTTTGGAGCTTTGGGAATCTATGGAATTTATTATTTAAAAAGTAAATCTCTTTTAAAAAGAGAAAATCCTTTTTGGAAATTTTTTACTATTTTACTAGTAGTCTTGCTATTGTTTTCTTTTCCTATAACTGGGTGTATTGCCGGATTTTCTTATGGAGTGCATAAACAAGGTAAAAAATATTCAGACACTTTGATTAAACCTTCATTAGAAATAATTCAGCCAATTTTTATACAATACTGTATAAACAAATTGAAAGAGATGGAAGGTTTGAGTTTAAAGCAAACCATTTCACAAATTGAAAAATTGGAATTTAGTAAGTTTGCTAAGTCTTCTCAAATTTCAAACTATTTTGATTTTCCCTTTTTTAATTATGGAGAAGAAAAATTTTTTTCTACAATTTTTGAAACCATCATAGTGTTTCAAGCTCAAGAGATGGGAATTTCTAAAGAAAAAATTTATATCACAAAAGAACTCATTCAAGCTATGCAAACGCAAGAAAATAATCCGAAACTTTTAAATTTAATTTACCAAGAAACTATTAAGTTTTGGGATAGTTTGTTTTATGTAATGTATTTGAAACTAGGATTTTTTTTACTAGTTTTAATAATAGCTTTAGGTTTAGATTGCTTGATTTATCAAAATAGAAATATTTTTTTGAGCTAATGTGGTTTTAAAAAGTTCTCCTCTTTTTCCATTCAATAACTTTGAAATCATGAAATATTTTAGGTAGATCTAAAAATTTTGTACTCTTTTATTTTAAATGAGCTTAAAGTATTTTAAAATTTTACTTTACAATTTAAAAAAAGTAAATAAAAATCAAATAATGTCACAGAGGATATTATGCTAGAAAATTTTGTTCCCCCTCCATTCATTACTTATGCAATTCCCTTTTTCTTTTTGCTTATGTTAGTGGAAGCAATTATAGGAAAAATTAAACATGAATCTTACTTTCATTTTGGAGATTCTATTGCAGACTTAAGCACAGGGATTTTATCTCAATTGTCGGGAATTTTTTTAAAAACCTTAGGTATCTTTGGTTACTTTTGGGTTTATGAAAACTTTAGAATTTTGACTTTAGGAATGGATTCTATATGGAATTGGATTTTAGCAATATTGCTTTGGGATTTTTTTTATTATTGGTTTCATAGACTTTCTCATGAAGTAAATTTATTATGGGCTAGTCATGTAATCCATCATCATAGTGAGGAGTATAATCTTTTTGTTGCCCTACGTCAAACAAGTATAGGAGTTTTTTCTTGGATCTTTTATTTACCTATGGCTCTTTTAGGAATAGAACCTTGGCTTTACTTAGCAGCAGGACAAATCAATTTAATATATCAATATTGGGTGCATACAAAATCTATTCAAAAATTGCATCCTATCCTTGAATTCTTACTTTCCACCCCTTCCCATCATCGTGTGCATCATGCTATCAATCCTAAGTATATTGATAAAAATCACGGTGGAATTTTTATTATTTGGGATAGAATCTTTGGAACTTTTCAAGAAGAACAAGAAGCTCCAGTTTATGGTACTGTTAAACCACTCAAAAGTTATAATCCTTTGTATGCAAATTATCATTATTTAGTAGAACTTTTTAAGTTATCTAAGAAAGCGAATACGTTTTGGAATAAAATCAAAGTTTGGTTTATGCCTCCGGGTTGGTATCCTCCTACAGAAAATTCACCTGAATATAAATTACAAATTCCAGAGGTTTCTCCCGAAATATTTCAAAAATATAGACCTGAAATTGAACCTTGGATAAGACGTTACGTGCTAATATGGTTTATAATAGTTTTAGTTTCTTCTTTTATTTATTTAGTTTTAGTTATGAAAATTAGTTTTGAGATAAGAGTTGTTTTTTCTTTGCTCATTGCATTTCACTTACTTGTGATCAATGGTTTGCTTGAATCCAAAAAATGGGCTTGGAAACTAGAAGGTTTACGACTCATGAGCTTACTTATTATTTTCTTTTACTTACCTATTTGGATAAATATAATTTTTTTACTAGTTTCCGCGTTGAGTGGCGTTTATCTTATTTTTAAATTGAATTTATTTTCCAACTCCATAGTAAAAAATTAAAAATTTATTCACTATCTTCTGTGATTTCTAAAGGAATAAAATCCAAGTTTTCTTTGTTTTGAGGGGGTTGGTATTCATATATATCTTCTTTTCCAAAGTCCCAATTACTATCTGTTTCTTCTTCGGAAGCAGGAGTAAAGTCGGTTGGTTCCTCAAAATTTGGGATAGTTTCTTTGGGTTCATCTCCTCTATAATAGTATTGTTTATAAAGGGGAAATTTGCAATCGGTAACATTTTGTAGTAATTCTCCTGTTTCCCCACAAATATCTACACGTGTAAAATCTCCTTCAAAAGAACGAATGAGAGTTTCCTCGAAACCAATTATACGGCGAATGGAAGAGGCATATTTCCACCAAACTTGCCCACTATTTTCTGAACCTGAGCCGGGAAAAGGTGCTCCCATATCATTTCCAATCCAAACGATAGTAGTGAGAGCAGGTACAAAACCTGCAAACCAAGAATCTCTTACCCCTTTTCGATTGTTCCATTTTTTTCTCACGTTAGGTGGAATTTGTACTGTTCCTGTTTTTCCAGCCATAGGAAACTCTTCTGCTTTAGAAGGCTTTACAATCATAGTACCCTCTTGAGTCAAAACTGCCTCCATCATATTGATAGCCATGGCGCAAGCAACGGGATCTAAAATTTGGACTTCTTCTTCAGAGTGTTCTTTATAGTCAAAATATACATTTCCACGACTATCTTCAATTTTTGTAATTTTTTTTGGATACACTTTTTTACCATTGTTGGCAATCGTGGCGTATATAAGAGCTAATTCCATAGGACTCAATTCTCCAGAACCTAAGGCAAGAGATAAATTATTTCCTACACGGTTTTTGAGTTCCGAAAATTCTATGTCTAGTATATTGGAAAGTTTTTTCAAAAAATAATTGACTCCCATTTCATGAAGTAACTTTACTGCTACAGTATTGACAGACTGTGCTAAAGCTTGTCTTGCTGTCATTTGTCCTTTGTAACCCGCATACCAATTTTTAGGAGAATAACCACCAATGTTGATTTTTTCATCTACCACAATACTAGATGGAGTGATGAGCCTTTTTTCAAGAGCTAAGGTGTAAATAAGAGCCTTAATAGTAGAGCCTGGTTGTCGTTGGATTTCTTCAACTCGGTTTAGTTTATAAATTGTAGAAAATTTATAGGAACCTAAATAAGCCTCTATAAAACCAGTATAAGGATTTATGGAAATTAAACTTCCATTCATAGAGTCAATAATTTCTTTTTCTCTAGATACTTCTTGTTTGTTTCCTTTTTCTGAAAATTCTACTTGTCTTTTTTCAAGTTTAATTTTGATTGCCTCTACTCCTTCTTTTAGTGCTGTTTCTGCAATCTGTTGTTTACGGAAATCTAACGTTGTGTGAACAAACAAAGAAGTATTTTCTAAATCAAGCTCTTGGTAAGAAAGAATAATATTTCGAATAAAATCATTAAATTCAGGAGCTTTGTTAATTCGAAAGTTTCTATCAAACCCATGTCTAGATATTTGACTGGAATAGTTTTTTTTTCCATCTTTAGAAGAAATTTCTCTTATTGCATAAGTCTTTTTGAATTTGTCAATGTAGCTTTCAATTTTTTTATCAAAGTCTTTGTCAATCTTAGAAGGTTGTGGATGTAAATCTTTATTTTCTTTCATTAGGTTTAAAATCATTCTTTGCCTACTCAAAGCTTTTTCCATGTTTCGAACGGGATTGTACAGAGAGGGAGCAGGAATAATTCCAGAAATCATGGCAGCTTCAGCCGGAGTAAGAGAACTTGCCGATTTATTAAAATAATAACGAGCGGCTTCTTCTACTCCTGTGTTTCCTTCTCCTAAAAAAATTTGGTTTAGGTACATAGCTAGAATGGTTTCTTTATCGTAGCGATTTTCAATATAAAAAGTACAGAATAGTTCTACTAGTTTATTAAAAATGCTTCTTTCTCCAAGGTTCATTGTGAGTTTGGCAAGTTGTTGGGTAACAGTACTTCCACCTTGAGCTATTCTTCTTTGTTTTATATTTACAAAAATAGCACGCAAGAGCCCTCTATAATTCACACCACCATGTTTAAAAAATTCTCTATCTTCTGAAGAAAGTATAGCCCAAATTATATTTGCATGATCTTTTAAATTGTCTTTTCGGATGGCGCGGTAGTTTGCACGAAAAAACTCACCTATTAACTGTCCATTCTTATCTAAAATTTTAACAGGTTTAGTAATTGATTCATCATACCTAGTAAGTTCAGTCTCATACCTATCTAAGTTTTCACTAATACTTTTTTTATGGAGTGACCAGCCGTAAAGTGTTCCAAAAAAAATAAAACAAATAAAGAGAATTCCAATTATAAAAGTAAATTTTAAGACTGCTTGCAAATTCGTTGGAAGTTTATAAAAAAAATTTTTTATATTTTCTTTCATAATTTTACCTCATAAAATACGCATGTGTGGAATACTATCAGCCCGAAGAGAAGTA
>CALDSP010000065.1 GCA_937924465.1 uncultured Leptospiraceae bacterium | reverse complement strand
TCAAAGCTTACTAATTCTCCAATCATGCCACTTTCATTTAAAACTTGATTTAGACGCTTTGCGGCAGAGTAGGGTAGTATAGCATCTTCTGTGCCGTGAGATTGAAAAAATAAAAACCCCTTTTTTTGTTTTGCTAATTCACTCCATCTTTTAGACGCAAAAAGAGTTCCAGAGAAAAGTAAAAGTTTTTTAGGAATCCAAGAACTACGTAAAAAGACTTCTAAGGCAAGCATTGCTCCTTGGCTAAATCCTCCCAAAATCAATGTTTCGTGAAATTCAGAAATTTCTTTTAAAAACTGGCTTATGGATTGAAAAGCCTTTTCTAAACCCTCTGGTTCATAGTTTTCTAATAGCCTCCAATCTCCCGTTGCAATAACCTCTTGGAGTTTGTTTGCAATGGAAATGGGAAACCACGCCCTTCCTTCATAACCCCCACCAAATGATATACTTAAAATTCCATTCGGAAAATACCAACTTGCATTTGATATGTCAAGACAGTCTTTTAACGAGACTAGATCATATGCATTTGCTCCAAATCCGTGTATTAAAACTACTCCTGTTTGAAAATTTGTATTTTGACTCACTAAACAATCCAAAGTAGAAAAATTTTTCCATGCAAGATCCACCTGACTCTCCATATAAATTAAAATTATTCTTTTCAGAATCCAAAGATTTCTTAATATGAACCTTGTAAATGAGATATTTATGAAAACAAAATTTTGGGAAAATAAAACTATTGTAATTACTGGAACATCTAGTGGAATTGGGGAAGCACTTTTACATGAGTTTTTGCCTTTGAATTGTACGGTTTTTGCTATTGATAGAAGTCCCAAAGAACATCCCAAGAATCAAGCTAAGGTGGTTTCTCTTTTATGTGATATTTCTAAAGAAGAGGACGTTGAGCGCGTAAGTACTGAAATCCTTAAGCAAACTAGTACGGTTGATTTTCTCTTCAATAATGCAGGAATTACTACTCATGGTAGATTTGATCAAATGGAGATTTCTGTTTTCAAAAAAACTTTTGATATAAACTTTTTTGGTGCTGTGCATTTAACTCGTCTTTTGATTGAAGCAGTGAAAAAAGCAAAAGGAACTTTATTTGTAACTTCTACTGTTTCTGGTTTGTATGGAATTCCGGGTCGTTCGGCCTATTCCTCTTCTAAGGCGGCGCTTCATGCAGTTTTTGAGTCCATTCGGATTGAGCTTTCTGAATATGGAGTTCGTTCTATTATTTTTTGTCCTCCTTATACACGTACGGCATTGAGAACTTCAGGTTTAGATGCTAAAGGACAAAGACTCAATGAAGAACAAGCAAAAGGAAAAATTAAAACTCCTCAAGAAGTTGCAAAAGAGATGATCAAAGCTTGTGAAAATCCAAGCTCCAGGCTTGTAACTTTCGATAAATCGGGATATTTTGTAAAGTGGATGCGTCTTTTTGCACCTGCTCTTTTGGAAAAAATTTTATTTAAAAAATTGTATCATGATTTTCACTAAATGGATTTAGAAACTGTTTATTTACAAACGAATTATATAGTTTACTTAAAAAGTCGAAAGAATTATGCGATTCTAAAAGCCATGCAAACAGTGCCTAAGTCGTTAGAAAAATTTTTACAAGCAAGAAATATCAAAAGCTTTGCTTATATTACTCCTTGTAATCCTTGTTCTGTACTTTTATCTCGAAAGGAAAATGGTTATAGAGTTCGAGAATTTATGATATTTATTGAAGAACACAAATTATCTTACTTATTAGGAGTAACAGAATCTTCAGATAAGAAATGGAATGAGATTTCTTTTTGTATTTTAGGAATTTCTTATAAAACTGCAAGAAGATTAGCTTTTGATTTTTCGCAAAATGCTTTTCTTTATGCTTCTGAAGACTTTAAAGTTGAACTAAAATGGACTTTCGAAAATTCTCCAAAAGGATGATTTATCCTTGAAAGTAACTCTTGCTTATTCTCCTTGTCCAAATGATACTTTTTTGTTTTATCATCTTGTTCATTCTAATTTATCTTCCAATTTTATAATCCAAGAAGAACTACACGATGTAGAACATTTGAATCAAAAAGCACAAGAAAATTTTTATAATGTAACTAAGCTTTCTTTTTTTGCTTACTTTTACGTTATGCGACATTATATTATTTTAGACTCTGGAAGTGCTTTAGGGCAAGGGTGTGGTCCTATATTAGTCAAAAAGAAAAATAAGAAAGTTAAAGTTCCAAAAGGAAATAAAATTTTAGTTCCGGGCCTACTGACTACTGCAAATCTTTTACTAAACTTGTTTCTAAATAAAGATTTTGAACCTATTCCTATTAGATATGATTTAATTATTTCTAAGCTTATTAATGAAGAGTATGAATATGGGGTCTTAATCCATGAAGAAAGATTTACATTTCAAGAAAGAGGACTTGAACTTGTAGCGGACTTAGGTGAGTTTTGGGAATCTTCAACAGGGCTTCCTATTCCTTTAGGTTGTATTTCAATACAGAGAAATTTACCAAGCAGTATACAAGAAGAGTTTGATTTATGTTTACGAAAGAGTTTAGAACTTGCTTATCAAAATCCACAAATTCCTATGGATTATATTTTACAATATTCCCAAGTCAAAGATATTTCTATTGTAAAAAATCATATTGCTCTGTATGTAAACGAATTTACTAAAGACTTGGGGTGGCAAGGACGAGAGGCAATTTTAAAACTATTCGAGGAGTCTCAAAAATTAGGTTTGTTTTTTGGGTCGAATAGTAATTCCATAAAACTTCCCTTTTTCCGTACCTGAAAATATGAGTAAATTTTCGTTTTCAAAATATTCAAATTTTCCTTCACTGATCTCAACTTCAATTCCATTGGGATAATGAATTTTGGGAATGAAAATTGCGCAAGCACCGTTTGTGTCTTTCGCTCCAAATTTATATTTAAATAAAGATTTTTGTATATCAAAACTCAAAAATATTGGCTCTCCTTCTGTCCAAATTGGATAAGGTCTTGAAAAAGCTTTTACTCCTCTTCCTCCGTCTGCATCTACAAACTTAGGGGTATCTAAAGAATAAATAGATAAATCTTCTTTGTTCCAATTATCTCCATGTTCATGTGTATTGTCAGGGGTGTAATTCCATAAAGTTACATTTACAAAGTTTTTTTCAATTGCGGAATAAATCATATCAAGTGCCTGTTCGTGTTTAGAGTAGTTATTATTTTTATATGCTTGTTTGTGGTTTAAATCCATGGGAATTCCTGTTTCTCCAATTACAGTTGGGGAGTTTAGCATATGTTTTTGAGACATTTCTTTGATTGCTTGAATGGATTCAAAATGAAGTTTTTCAACTTGTTTTTTTCCAAATACAAGTTTTCTGTTGAAACCATCAATTCCAAACCAATTGACAAAACGTTTCATGAATAAAAGCTGAACATTGTACCAGTGAGTTGCGTTTACTACTCCTGCATGCCCCTTTTTAGATTCCTCTTTCCATTCAAGCTCTAATTTGGATGGATCACTTTCAATAAAGATAAAAAATTTTTTTTGAATATTTTGGATTGCAGTTTGAAACTTTTGAATGAATGGTTTGAGAAAGTCTCTAAAAAATTCAATATTTCTACCGTTGACTTTACTAAAGTATTGAGGTTTTAAAAGTATTGGAGCTCCATTTGGATCATAACTCCAGACACCTTGTTTTTTCCAAATGCATTCAAAATCTTTTTTCCAAATAGAAATTCCTTTTGAGTTTAGTCGAACTTGACTGATTGGAATTTTAGATGTTCCAAATATAAGTGAGCGTTGGACGTTGAGTGAAATGCCTTCACTTAAACACATTTCTTGAAATGGGCTTGGAGTATTGACTAAACCAAAACCAATTCCGTTAAATTTCATTAAGTTAGGATGAGCAATCCAACCTGGACTTGGTTCGTTAAGTGAGTCAAATCCTAGAACATGTTTAAAGTTTTTTACTCTTTTGGCAACTTGTAAGATTGCTTGAATATAAGCATTTTGCAAATATTCTTGTGGATTTTGATCTTCTATTTTTATTTTGTTTGCAAATACCTTTCCCCCAAAAAATAAAGTAAACATTGTAGCTGTTGGATATTTATAGTAGTTTAATGGCCAACTCATTTGTTTATAATGTTCTTTTTGAACGTTATGCAACAAAACAGAATCTGATTGATAAATTTTGATTAAATCCATTCCCACGGCTTCTAGTGTCCAACCCGGTGCTCCATCCCCACCTGTAAAACGAGACCAAACATCTTGATGTGGATCAATAAATACATAAAATCCCTTTTTCCCTGCAAGCTCTATTAAGCGCGTAACGTAATTGAGATATTCTTCATCGTAAGTTCCTTTTCCAGAGTGTTCAATTGCCTCCCATGTAATTAAAAATCGTAATAAGTTTATTCCCCATTTTCGTAAACGACTGAAATGTTCTTCAGCTTGTTCTTCTGGAAAAGGTCTACCTATAAAGCTAACATTGGTATGATTTTGTATGCTTTCGTATTGCTCTAAGTGAGTTGCACCGTTTGGATGAAAAGGTACTTTAGAACTTCCACTAAGATTTACTCCCCTAAACAAATAAATCCTACCATATTTATCTACAAAATTTCCATTCAAAGCATTTAGCCAATCTAGCTTTAGATTAGTTTTTATTTTATCTGTTGTGTTTGATTTCATCTTCTTGTAACCATTTTTCTATAGGACTTATGTAAATAGGAAGTCCATTTTTTCCTACAGGTATATAAATGACTTTAGCATTGGGACTTTCAAAGGCTTTATAGTGAGCTTCAAGAGTTCTTAGCTTTAAATAATTTTCAGAAATTGTAGAATTGATTAGTTTTTGGGACTTTGCTCTAGCTTCTGCTTTAATAAGCTCTTCTTCTGCTTCTCGTTTGGCACGCATTCTCGCAATCTTATCTTCATTTTTTGCTCGAATAAGTTCTGTTTCTGTCTCCTTTTGGGCTTGAATACGGGAAATTTCTGCTTCTTCTTCTGCTTTACGTTTTATGAATTTCATAGCTTCTGCTTCTTGTTGGCGTTTTAGTTTTTCTTCAATTTTTTCTAATATCTCTCTACTTAAATTTATATCGTCAATGTTTACATCATCTACCTGAATGTATTTGGAACGTACCTTGTTGGCAACAGCTTCTGTTATGTCTCTTTCTATGTCAGGGGATTTTTTTGCGATTTGTATGTAAGGGTAAGCGGAAAGAATATTTCGAATCGCTGTGCGGAATTCTGACTGAACGATTGTTTTGTAGTAGTTACTACCTACCTCTGAATGAATTTCTTGTATTTTGGTGGGATCGGGACGGATGATAATGGATGCTACTACATCGATATGGAGATCATCCTGTGTAATCACTTCCACATGGTTTTCTTTGTAAGATTGCCATCGTGTATCGTAAATATCAATTCTTTTAAAGGGAGAAAATGCTATGTTATACCGTCCTGGTTCCAGAGTCTCTTTTTTTCTGTTCGCACTATCCCATAGTATACCCTTATGACCTAAGGGGATATCTGTATAAAGGCTAGCACAATTGAGAAGGGAAAGGATTAGTAAAGTTAGAAAAGTTGTTTTGTTTTTCATACTTTGTAGTCTTTCAAAAAATAAGAAAGTGTCAATAGCTTTTTCATTTCTTAGTGACTTTGTATCTCATACAAAATGCTGACTTTCTAAAAGGCGGGTGTAGTAACAACACAGAGCCTTCTGAAAAAAGTTTCGATAATTCTACGAAATTTTTTAGAAAAATTTCAGTTGTTCGTGTTTTTGCAGTTTTTTTTAAAATTTGTAGACTCTTCTGTTTTATGAAGTATGAATTTATTTTAAACGAATCAAAACAAAGTCTGAACATGGCATCTTATTCAAAGACAGTTTCTACTTTAAGATTTCCTATTTGGTTGGAAAATGCTGTGGACAGAGCTATTGCAAGGCATGGAAATTTAAGTAGATATTTAGGTGTGTTATTAAAAAGATACAGGTTTCTGTTTTATGCAAATTACTTTCAGCCCTCCAAAAATCTAAAAACGGAGTATCAAAAGCGTGGTGAGAAGTATGTTACTAAGAAATTTCGTCCTGAAAACAGAGACTGGTTGGAGCTAAAGATGTGGGCGGATTCCTTAGGGATTTCGGCAACGCTAATGTTTGTGAGACTTCTTGAAATTGAAGAATATTTTGACGTTGTTGTGAATGATAAACGATTTCGAGCCATCAGCTTTGTTGTTACTTCTCCATTCTATACTAGGGTTCCTCAGTCACGAAAGGTTTTACGAAAAGGACGAAGCATTTTTGAAAGAGGAATTACCTTTTATGACCCGACACCGAGTTAGCCTAAAAATTCTAAAAAAACAGATCGCTTTTTTGAATGTCTATTTTATGAATGAACAGTAGAAATGCGATGAAAATCTTATTGTTGTTTTTTTTGATTTTTGTAAGTAGAGAAGTCTCAGCAGAGCCTTTAGTTCATTTATCTAAGAGTAAAATTAAAAAGGGAGAGCCTTTGCAATTAGAATTGGATTTCGAAGGTCGACCTAGCTTGGAGGTTCCGCAGAGAGTTGTTACACAGAATCAAGTCAGTGTAGAATACTTGGGTTCTCAAGATAACTTTTCTATGGTAAATGGAAAGGTATTTCAAAAGAGAACTTTAAAGTTTCGTGTAGTAACTCCAAAGGATGGTAGGTTGCAAACTCCAGCTTTTACGGTTATAGAAAATGGAAATTCAATTTTAATTCCACCACAAACATTTGAGGTAACCAAAGAAAAATATTCTAATCACGCGCAGAACTTAGACGAGTTTGATAGTTTATTTGATCGGGTTTTTGGATTTCAAAAAAGACTTGGGAGTTATCTTCCAAATTTAGATGATATCCACATTGTTTTTCGGGTAAATAAGAATCGAGTATACATAGGAGAAACCTTAGTTGGATATTATCTATTTTTTTTACGAGATATGACAGGATGGTTTTTGGAAAGAAACCAACAAGTTAACCCAGAGTTTCCATTTTTTACTGTGGAACTTCTTTCCAACGTGAGCATTGAAGCTCCTTTAACTGACGAATACAATGGAGTAGTATATAATTTATTTCCATATCAAAGAGAGGTATATGCACTTTCTCCATTGCGGAAAGGAAAGTATAAAATAGGCAAGACCAATTTTTTAATCATAGATGGAGCTTTAGAATCTTTGTTTTCACAAAAAAGCATTGAAGCTGAACCATCGGAAGTTACCGTTTTAGAATTGCCTCAGCCTAGTCCCAGCAATTTTTCTGGAGAAGTAGGAAATTACAAAGTGCAGGTGAAGGTTTCTTCAGAACAAATTTACTTTGGAGAACCTGTTCAAGTGAATTTAGAAATCTCTGGAATTGGAACAGGAGTTTTATTTAATGATCCACTGACTCATCACTGCAAAATGTACACTTGCAAAGCTAGGATTAGTTTCTTAGGAGAAAAAAGAGATCGCAATTTTACAAAGGTTGGGGAGGGGAGATATGCTTTTAAAACAAATATTCAATTTCAATATTCGATTTTTCCTCTACAAGAAGGGACGCTTGATTTAGGAAATTTAAGCATAAACTTTTTTAATCCCGAAGTAGAAGAGTATCAAGAGAGTACTATTCAAATTCCTAAAATTGAAGTTTTACCTAAGGTAGAGATTTCCGAGGAACAAATAGAATCAGAAAAAAATTTTTATTTACCAGTTCTTTCTTTTTTGCTTTTAGGAAGTTTGATTTTTTTATTATATAATTTTAAGGAAGATTTGCTTTTCTATATTCAAAAAATTATCCATTTACAATTGCATTTCTTGGATGCTCAGACTTTGGAAAAACTTCAAGAGCTAGATAAGTTAATTGGCAGTAAAACAGGGAGTTTATTAAAAAATTATTTATACAGTAAAGGATTTTCTTCAGCTTTTATAAATAAAATATTGCAAATCAAGTCTGAACATTCAAACAAAAAACTAGTTGACATATATAAAACTTTAAAAAAAGAGGACAAAGAAGAACTTATATCATTGATTCAACGTCAATCTACCGGAGGTGAGAAGATATGAATGAAACTGGGAAAATTTCAGTACAAACAGAGAACATATTTCCAATCATTAAAAAATGGTTATATTCAGAAAGAGATATTTTTTTGCGAGAATTAGTTTCTAATGCTGTGGATGCTATCAATAAACTAAAAAAGATTGCTCTTACAGAAGAATTTGAAGGTGGTTCCGATTATCGTGTGGATATTTATTATGATCAGGAAGCTAGAACTCTCACAGTGGAAGACAATGGAATTGGAATGACCGCGGAGGAAGTTAAAAAGTATATCAATCAAATTGCTTTTAGTAGTGCTCAAGATTTTGCTCAAAAGTATAAAATGAGTGAGGGCGAAGTTGGAATCATTGGTCATTTTGGCTTGGGTTTTTATTCTTCTTTTATGGTATCTAAAAAAGTGATTATTGAAACCAAGTCTTACATAAAAGATTCTCAAGCTATCTGTTGGGAAAGTGAGTCGGGTATTGATTTTAAGATTTCTCCTATTGATAAAACGAGTCGTGGAACTAAAATTATTTTACATATGGATTCTGAGAGTGGTGAATATTTAGATAAATGGAAACTCAAAGAACTAGTCAAGAAATATTGTGATTTTCTCCCTGTGCCTATTTATGTAAGTGGAGAGTTGGCTAACAAGCAAAAACCTCTTTGGGTTGAAAATCCAAGTAATGTTAAGGCTGAAGATTATAAAGAGTTTTACAATTATTTATTTCCTTTCTCTGGGGAAGCACATTTTCATATTCATTTAAACGTAGATTATCCCTTTCGAGTGCAAGGAATTCTTTATTTTCCAAAACTTACTCATGAGTTAGATGCAAGCAAAAGTTCTATTAAACTTTATTGCAATCATGTTTTTGTAAGCGATGGAGCTAATGAATTGGTTCCAGAATTTTTAACAGTCTTACGTGGTGCTGTGGATATTCCAGATCTACCACTCAACGTTTCCCGTTCCTATTTACAAACAGATCCTCTTGTGAAAAAAATTTCTGCTCATATTGTGAAAAAAATTGCAGATCGGCTTTCAGAGGAATACAAGAAAGACTCTGTGGCATTTCAAAAAATTTGGGAAGAAATTTCTATCTTTGTAAAATTTGGAATGATGCAAGACGAAAAATTTTATGAAGGAACAAAAGATGTTCTGTTGTTCAAATCTTCCAACGGAGGATATGTCACTTTAGAAGATTACTGGACTCGCAATAAAGAGAAAAATTCTAATAGAGTTTTTTATGCTCCAGAAAGTGAGGCAAATTCTGGGATCTTGGATTTATTTCGATCTCAAGGACTAGAAGCTATTTTTACAGATTCTAGAATTGATACTCATTTCCTACAGTTTTTGGAAGGTAAAAATTCCGAAATGCATTTCCAAAGGGTGGACTCTGATGTAATTGATCAAGTCATTGATAAAGAAGGTAAATCGAACCTAGTAGATAGCGAGAACAAAACGGAAGCGGATAAAATCAAAGAACTTTTCGAAAATGTTTTAAAAAGAGATGGGTTAGAAATCAAAGTAGAAGCTCTAAAATCTGCTGATGTTCCCGCTATGATTATCCTTCCAGAATATATGCGTCGTATTAGTGAAATGAATCTTGGAGTTACCCAAGACAAAACTAAACTATTTCGAAATCATACTCTACTTGTAAATAGTAATTCAAGAATTGTTAAATCGGCTCTTAATATCTATCAAGGTGTCAATATAGATAAAGCAAAGCTCATCGTGCAACATATTTACGATTTGGCTCAACTTTCTGCAAAAATCATGAGTGACCAAGAACTTGGAAACTTTTTGAAACGGGCTAATTCTGTTCTAGAAAGTTTAATATAAATGTAGCTCATTTTTTAATGAGCTATAAATCTTATTCTTTTTTTCTTTAAAATTCACTCATACATTCGTATTTGTGCATTCTTTTTGAAAAATTGTTTATTCTTCCCTTACATGAAGTATGGATTTATTTTAAATGAACAAAAGCAAACTCTTGAAATTAAATCAAAACGAAAAACTGTCTCTACTCTTAGAATTCCTCTTCGATTGGATTCTACCATACAAAGGGGAATCAAGAGACATAAAGGCTTGGAGAAATACTTAAGTATATTGTTAAAACGATATAGATTCCTTTTATACTCTGACTACTTTAAGCCATCTAAAAATCCCAAAACAGAGTATCAAAAAAGAGGACAGACTTATGTTAAGTGGAAATTTCGTCCAGAAAACAGGGATTGGTTAGAACTTAAGATGTGGGCGGATGCTTTAGGAATTTCTGCAACTTTTATGTTTGTGAGACTTTTAGAAATTGAAAAAGAGAATGAAATTGTCGTGAATAAAAAATCCTTTCGAACATTCAGCGTTGTTGTTACTACATCGTCCTACGCAAGAATTCCTCAATTACGAAAAGTTTTACGTAAAGGAAGGAGCATTTTAGAACGTTGGGTCACATTTTACGACCATCATAAGCAATAAAGCCATATACATTTTATTCTTTTTTTTCTTCAAGGATTACTTCAATAGCGTCATGAATTTCTACAATTGAACCAGAGACAGGAATTATCAATAAATTTTTCTTTCCTATAGTTTTTAAATTTTTCGCTGTAAATTTTACAACTGTTGGGTCAATAAACTTTACTTTAATAGGATCTTGTCCTTCTATCATGATTTTAATTCCATCTGCAAACCCATTCCCAATTAAGGTGAGTTCTTGAGTTTCTCCTAATTTTATTTTTGAAGGTAAAATCTGATTTACAACAATTTTATCTCCCGTCATCTTCCCACCGAGATAACCCGCTTGGCTAGAAAGTAACAAACCATGTAGAGTAGTTGGAATATCTGGCATACCCATTAAAATATCAGAGTTATATAAATTAAAAATATAAAGTACAACTGTAAGAATTGTAAAGCTAAACATTTGAAAACGGGTTATATCAATTACTCCATTATGCATAATTAAATCAAAAACTCCGGATTCTCTTTCTCTTAATT
>CALDSP010000064.1 GCA_937924465.1 uncultured Leptospiraceae bacterium | reverse complement strand
TGTTATAAGGTAAGATTTAAAACCTTGCAAGTATTATGGATCAAACTTATAGCTAAGTTATCATCCACATCAATACTGGATAAAAATGGCTGATTTTTGGGGACATTGGATAAGCTTTTTATATTCTCCCATTTATCTCCTCCAAAATGATTAGAAACTAAATTTTTTAAATAGTCTAAAATTACGCCTTTCATATACTCTTCCTTTTACTATACCCTCGAAAAATTTTGAATATTTGTCAATTAAGTTTTTTAAATCTATTAATTATTCTTTTTAATTGCCACATAAAGAAACCAAAAAATCTTTGAAAAAAAATGAAACCTAAAATTATAAGTTGGATTGTTTCAATACTCATTCGAGTTTGGAATTGGACAGTTAAAGTGCAAATTGAAATTCCTCCTGCTACTAATCAACTCATAGATAAAGGGGGTTGGTTTATTTTAGCCGGATGGCACAATCAAATTCTTTCTTTGACTTACCATGTTTCTACTTATTTGCAAAAAAAACGAAAGATCAAAGTTACACCTTTAGTATCTCACTCAAAAGATGGAGATTATATTTACGAAACTTTTTTACGTTTTAAGATGGAATCCGTGCGAGGTTCTTCTAGTAGAGGGGGAGCATCGGGATTTCGAGCGTTGTTAAAGGTCTTGAAAGAAGGTAGAGTTCCCATTTTTACACCTGACGGGCCAAGGGGTCCTTTATACAAACTCCAAGAAGGAGTTGTGCAAATCGCTCAGATGACTGGTCTGCCAATTGTTTATTTTAATTCAGTCTATAATAAATATTATGAATTCAAAAGTTGGGATAAACATCGATTTCCAAAACTCTTTGCAAAACAGTGGATTGCTTATTCTGAACCTTACTATGTTTCAAAAGATGCAAACATAGAAGAAAAGCGTTTAGAACTTGAAAAGCTCATGTTAGAACAAGTAGAATCTTTAGAACAAATTCGGAATGAAAATATAAAATGAACGCAGATTTAGATCTTTTAATTTTTTCTCTTTTAGGATTTTTACTTGCTCCTTTTTTTGTCATTTACGGAACTAAAAAAAAATACATTTATCAATTTGTAGATGGATTTACAATTAGTTCTATAATCTTAATTACATTTTTTCATTTAATCCCGGAGTCTATTTATCAAGAAGGAATATGGGCTTTTGGATTTTTAATTTTAGGATTTCTATTCCCTAAAATTCTTCACTCAACGCAAAAACAACTTTTAGTCTTCATAATTTTTCTTTTAGTTCATACACTTTTAGAAAGTTCTGCAATAGGAGTTTCTAAAACAAAAAATTTAGCTTTTGCAGTGGTACTCCACAATCTTCCTATAGGGATTTTTATATTTTCTAAAGTCTCAAAAGAAAAAGGAGTATATTTAGCATTTGGAACTATTGTGTTAATTTTTATTTTTTCTATAGCAGGGTTTACGTTGGGTGACAGAATGATTTTAATTCATAGATTTCAGTATCATCTTCAAGGTTTCATTGCCGCAAACGTATTACATATTCTTTTTGATTCTATTCATCATAAATTTATTTTTGATACTCCAAGATCTAGTTCTTCAAATTCTATAATCTTTAAATATCATGTTTTTTCTACGTTAGGTGCTATAGTAGGGATATTTATATTAGTGTATTTTTCAAATGAGCTTTTTATAAACTTTTCAAGTCATGTATCTGAAATTACTATTTTTTCTATTTTCCTAAAAATTCTTTTGGAAACATCCCCTATACTACTTTTAGCTTTTTTTCTATCTGGAATTCTTCGTACCTTTCTATCTTCACATACTTCGAACTGGTTAAAGAGTGGAAATTCCATTACTCAAGCTTTAAAAGGAGTTGTGTTTGGGCTCCCTCTCCCTATTTGTTCTTGTGGAATTTTACCTCTTTACAAAACTTTAATCCAAACGGGGGTACCTGCTACAGCTGGTATGGCTTTTTTAATAGCTACACCTGAAATAGGGTTAGATGCTTTGCTAATTACTATTCCACTACTAGGATTGGATTTTTCTATTTATAGGCTTATTTCTGCTTTTTTAGTTGCTTTTTTTATTGCTTATTTTGTTGGAAAAAATGTCCCTCTTTGTGAAGTGAAACAAAACACAGAAGTACAGAAAATTTCAACCTTTTCAGAAAAACTGAAGGCAGGTTTAAAATATGGATTTTTAGAACTTTTTGATCACATTATGCCATGGCTTATTTTTGGAATTTTAATTGCCTCTTTGTTTGAATTTTTAGTAAACTATGAATTTTTCCATCAAATTCCAAGTTACGTGCAAGTGCCAATATTTGCTTTATTAGGAATTCCTACTTATGTATGCGCTACGGGAGCCACTCCTTTTGTAGCAATTGCAATTCATAAAGGAGTTAGTCTTGGGGCAGGGCTAGCTTTTTTAATTTCAGGTCCTGCTACAAATATTACAACCTTTAGTGTACTGAAAATTCTTCATGGAAAAAAAACGGCTTATCTTTTTGCAGTAGCAATTTTAATCTTTTCCATGAGTCTAGGATTTGTATTAGATAGTTTACCTATTGACGTAACAAATAAAAATCACAATTTCTTAGATGAGAAAAACAATTGGTTAGAACAACTCTCTCTTGGAATCATTTTGCTATTATTTTTATATTCTTCTTTGAGAATTGGTCCAAGGGGAATCATACACCAAATTGATGAACACTATCATAATTAAACTTTAGGAAACCGATTCTAAAACTTTATTTACGTTAGGTGCTTTGGCAGAGATAAATTTTAAATAAGCTGTTATAAAATTATCCAATTCTCCATCCATAACTGGTGCTACATTTGCAGTTTCATAATCGGTTCGATGATCTTTAATTAAGTTATAAGGATGAAATACATAACTTCGAATTTGTGAACCCCAGGCAATGTCTTTCTTTTCTCCCGATTTTTTAGCTAGTTCTTGTTCATTTTTTTGTTTTTCTAATTCATAAAGTTTAGCTTTTAGCATTTTCATAGCAGTAGAGCGGTTTTTAATTTGAGAACGTTCATTTTGGCATTGTACAACAATTCCTGTGGGAATATGAGTAATCCGCACTGCAGAGTCTGTTTTGTTTACATGTTGTCCGCCCGCACCCGAGGAACGGTAAGTATCAATTCGTAAATCTTTTTCTTCAATGTTTACTTCTACACTATCATCTAACTCGGGGGATACATGGACTGCTACGAAAGAAGTATGTCTCCTTTTATTTGCATCGAACGGAGAAATTCTTACGAGTCGGTGAATTCCATTTTCCCCTTTTAAATAACCAAAAGCGTAATTTCCTTTGACGTGTAACGTAACGTTTTTTATACCAGCTCCCTCACCTTCTTGATAGTCAATAATATCCACTTCGTACCCTTTTTTTTCAAAGTAACGAGTATACATTCTAAGTAACATTTCTGCCCAATCTTGGCTTTCCGTACCACCGGCTCCGGGATGGATATTCAAAAAAGCATTGTTTGCATCCTCAGGAGAACTCAAAGCACCCAAGATTTCTAAATCTTCAAATTTTTTTTCAAGGATAGAAAAATCAGAATTTAAGTTTTCTAATACCGATTCTCCTTGTTCTTCTAAACTTAATTCAATTAAGTCCGGAAAGTCTAAAATATCTTGTTTGATTTCAAGCCAAGGTTCTAATTTTTTTTCAAGGAAATTTTGAAAACGAGTTTGTTCTTGTGCCTTTTCAGGGTCTGCCCAAAAGTCTGGAGATTTGGCTTTTTCCTTTAAGGCTTGTAGGCGATCATAGTCAATTTGCAAATTGAGTAAATTCCATCTCTCTATAAAACGAAGTTTTAAGTCTTGACTTGCTTTTAAGAGTTCTTTGGCAGAGCGATATTCCATAAATTATTCGTAAAAAATTTCAACTAAGTTTTTGTCGGGATCCTCAAAAACCAAACGTTCTCCTTCTCTTTGAAGTTCTGGACCTAAAACAATTTGAATTTCTTTTTCCTCAAGTTCTGCAATGGCTTCTGTAAAGTCATCTACATCCATCTCAAAGCTAAGGACAGGAATTTTAAGCTTTGTAAGTTGATTTTCTACTTTTCCTACTTGAACCAACCTAAGGTGAACAGGCTCTAATTCTAAAATTACAGATTTGTCTGTTCGTGTCTCTTCCAATACTTCAAAATCAAAAATATCCGAATAAAACTCTACAGATTTTTTCAAATCCGTAACAGCTAAAGTAATGTATTTCAGTCCTTCAACAATAATCATAAAATTTTTCCTTATCCTTTGACCAAATTATTAACAAAAAACGGATTGTCTATTGAAAAACAATTTAAGCCAAATTATATTTCTTCATCCTAAAATAACTTGAACTAATTAAGATAATGTTATAATGTTGAATAGAAATTTTTAAAAAACTTATAAATCAATTTACAATTCTCAAGCAAAATTATGTCAAAAGCACTTGTTATACAAATACTTAGTTTCAAATTAGAAAAACTATGGAGTTAATTTTTGCATCTATATCCTTTCTTATTATTGGAATTATTATTGGATATTTTTTGGGGAGATTTCTTTTTAAAACAAATTTAACTCAAACTGAATGGGATGAGATAAAAAAAGAAAATGCAATTTTATTGACCAAACTTTCAGAATTAGAATATCGCTTTAAGGATGTTTTACAAAAAAAAGAGGAGTTAGAAAAAAGTTATCAAGAATTGCTTATTCAAAAAACTTCTTTAGAAAGTGATTTTAAAAATACCCTTGTAAATTTTGATATTCAAAAAAAAGAATGGGAAGAGAACAAAAAAAATCTTGCACAAGAATTTTCTAATATAGCAAAAAATATTTTACTAGAAAGTTCTGAAAGGCTTCAGAATCATTCTCTTTTGACTTTGGAAAACTTCTTAAAACCATTTAAAGAAAACTTACAAAAATTTGAACAAAAGCTAGATTTTACCCAAAAAGAACAAGCAGAACAATCTATTTCCCTTCGCACAGAAATTCGAAATCTTACAGAAATTAATAAAACAATGAGTTTGGAGGCTCAAAACTTAACAAGAGCACTTAAGGGGGAAAGTAAAATTCGTGGAAATTGGGGAGAAGGAATTTTAGAAAGAATTTTAGAATCTTCTGGATTAGAGAAAGGAATTCATTATAAAGTGCAAGAAACTTTAAAAGATGAAGAGAATCGAATAAAAAGACCTGATATTATATTAGAACTTCCTGAAAATAAGCAATTAATTATTGACTCAAAAGTATCTCTTCTTGCCTATGAAAATTATTGTAATTCTGAGTCTGAAGAAGAGAAACGAAAGTATCTAAAGGAACACATTGGATGTATTGAAAAACATGCTAAGTCCTTAGCAGAAAAAAATTATCAAACATCTAATCAATTGAATACACCAGACTTTGTTTTAATGTTTGTCCCTATAGAAAATGCTTTAAACATAGTTCTTCAAGAAAAAGGAGATTTTTTCCAATATTTCTTTAGCCGAAATGTAATTCCAGTAACTTCACTTACTTTACTCTTCACTCTTAAGATGGTAAGCAATTTATGGAAACTAGAAAACCAAAATACAAATGCGAAAGAAATTGCCAAAGAAGCTGGGCTTTTATATGATAAATTTGTAGATTTCACGAGAGATCTGATTTCTTTAGGTAATAATTTAAATAAAACGCAGAAATCTTACGAGGATGCTATGAAAAAATTAGAAACTGGAAAAACAAGTTTATTGAGTCGAGCAGAAAGGTTAAAAAAATTAGGAGCAAGCAACACAAAAGAACTAGAAATTTCTAGTGTAGAATTAGATACTTAAAACCCTTAAAAAATCAAATTTTATTATACCATACGGGGTATAATACTTGACAAAAGAGAAAAATTTTATTTTATATGTTTTATAGGAGGAAATATGAAATACCTTTTAACAGCGGTAGTTCTTATAGCTGCCGTCCTAATTTTTCAAAGTCTGGCTAAAAGCAAAGAACTAGGAGATAAAAATCTCATAAAGTCAAAAATAGAAAATGGAGCTTTAATTGTAGATGTTCGAACTCCAATGGAATTTTCTGCAGGCCATTATCCCAATGCGATAAATATTCCAATAGATCAAATAGAATCTCGTATAAATGAGTTTGGAAGTAAGCAAACCAATATTATCCTTTATTGTCAATCGGGAAACCGTTCAGTAAGAGCTAAAAAAATTTTGGAATTACAAGGATTTAAAAATGTTTTCAATGCTGGTGGCTTGAATGATATGCCTTGAGGAAATTTTCTAGAAAAAATAAATTCTCTATTTAATCAATTCGATAATAATAAAGAGGTCTTTCATGAAAATAACCCTTATTTTTTTATTATTAGTTGGAATTGAAATTTATGCTTTGCCTACTACAATCAAACTTGAAGAAAAGCAATATTATGAGTATATAAAAAAGATTCGTTCTCGCAAATTTGCGGACAGAGAAATTGATCGTCTGCATCAATCTATAGGAACTATGATTGGTAAAATTCAAGGATATGTGGTGGGTAATAAGGTTCGTGATGCGGCTCGATACAACGATCATATTCCTAGTGATGAACAAACCTTTTTTTATAAGGATAAAGAAGGGAAAGAATACTTCTTGCTTGAGTTAAGTCAAGGTGTAACTCGTGAGGATTATCCTAATGAGCATGTTTATGAAACAAAGGCTTACCTTTATTTAGCTGAAGATAAAAAAGGTCTTTCTAGAGTGATTATCCAAATGAATAGGGTAAATTCTTCTGGAAACATTTACGTAAAAGAAATGCGCAGAATTATAAACCCAACTCCATTTTCTCCAGGTCCTCCTAAAGTAGAAGGAGAGAAAGAACTAGATCATCCCAAATATCAAGAAGAGAACATTACTGATCTATCCATTCCAGCAGATGAGAATGGGGATATTTACGTTGAATTTTATACAAGCAATGATTTTTATCTTGACGATAAAGGTGTAGAAGATCGGTTTAAAGATCGTTCTCCTGAAGAAAAAGAAACTCGTTATGTGGTATGGACCGATAAAACTCCCGACACAAAAACCAAACCCGGACTAGTTCGCAAATTAATTGATGATACTGATATTATGCCGTTTGACTTACAAAAGAAAATTTATTTGACTTACAGAGATATTCTGCGCGAAATCGACAGTAAAGTAAAATCTAAACTTCATTTAATAGAACTCAATAATCATCGGACTATTTACAAGGTTATGGAGTTTAATTAAAAATAAAAAGGTGGAGTACGTCTCCTCCTTTAAAATTCTTATCCTCTTTAAAATGAGTTCTTTAAATCAAAAAGTATTTCCTGTTTTTTGTAATATTTGTAGATTCTTACTTTTTATATTAAGTCTTGGTATAAATGGGATTTTTGCAAAAGAGAAAAAAATAGTTTCTTCTTCTTTTGTAGAAAAGCTACAATTCTTGGAAAGACAAATTGCTTTAGAAATAGAAACGTCACGTGCTAAGGGTATAATAAAGGGAACTTACGCGGCAATTTACTTTAATTCTCAAAAAATCCTAGAAATGAGCGATGGAATTTCGGCATCTACTCCTGTTCCTCTTTTTTCTATTGCTAAGCCGTTTACAGCTTTTGCAGTCATCAAATTAGCAGAGGGTGGATATATAAAATTTCATGATCCAATTACAAAGTATATCTCAGAATTTAAGGAGATTTCATTCTTAAGAAATGAGCCAATTACTATAAAAGATTTGCTTTATCATACATCGGGGATTCCTAATTCTTCTGACAAGTTATGGTTAAAGCTTTCTGTTGGTTCTAAAGAATACAATATTCCAAATCAAGTTCAACGAGCAGGGGATAAGTTTATTTATTCAAATTATAACTATAGAATTTTAGCCAAATTAGTAGAAAATGTGTCAACTCAAACGTTGGGTGAATATTTGACAGAAATTTTCTTTAGACCTTTGCATATAGATAATGTAAAACTAGAAAATTATGATGGGGCAAGTGGATTGGCTCTTGCACCTAACGATCTATTTCAGTTTGCAAACATAATTTTACGTTCAGGAAAATTGGGTGATGAAGAATTTATTATGCGAAAAACAATTAAAAATTTTTTTCGAAGACCTCCTGTTTCTTTAAAACAGAACCAGTACTATGGATTTGGTTGGTTTATTCAATTGGATAAAAAACATATTTCTAAAATTTGGCATTCAGGCAAAGGTGATTATGCGTATTCTTATCTGAAACTGTATCCAAAACAAAAAATTGTCTCTATATTTTCGAATTTAGAGACAAAAAAGAATTCAGAACTTTTTTCTAAAATGAATTCCAACTTAGAAAAAATGTTAGAAGAATACATTCAAAACCTTGAAGGTCTAAACATGCATAAATCGTTCAAAAAATAAACTCTTTTAGGAAGGGTATTTTGTGTTAAATCTAATATAAATAGTGGTTGGGCTGATTTTTTATGTAGTTAAACTTTGTGGGTCGTAGAATGTGATCCACCGTTCTAAGATACTTCTTCCTTTACGTAAAACCTTTCGTAATTGAGGAACCCGCCCATAATAGGATGTAGTAACAACAAAGCTCATGGCACGAAAGCGTTTGTCGTTTACAACAACATCAAAGTATTCTTCGATCTCTAAAAGCCTCACAAACATTAGGGTTGCAGAAATACCTAACGCGTCCGCCCACATCTTAAGCTCTAGCCAATCCCTATTCTCAGGACGAAATTTCCAAGTAACAAAATTCTGTCCCCGCTCTTGGTATTCCGTTTTTGCATTTTTAGATGGTAGGAAGTATTCAGAGTAAAAAAGAAATCTATATCTTTTGATTAAGATATTTAAATATTTATCTAAACTACCATACTTATAAATTCCCCTTTTTACAGTAGAATTGCATCGAAAAGGCACTCTAAGGGTAGACACAGTCTTTCGTTTAGATTTGATTTCAAGATTTTGTTTGGGTTCGTTTAGAATAAATTGATACTTCATATTTTAGAAGAGTGAAATTTTCTTTAAAAAGAATGCACAAACACGCCCTTTAGTTAGAAAATTTAAAAGTATTTGAGAATTCACTTCTGTAAAATTTTTTTATTTCTATTTCCATGCACAAGTCCTAAAATAGTGGTGTTGTTACTACAAAGTAGGTTGGTTTTACCTATGCTTTGCGTATTTTTGGAGCTTGTAGTTGTTACTACAACACAGGTTAAAAAAGTTTAAGAATAGTTGAAAAAGAATTCAAACTTAGAAAATTAGATTAATGAAATATCGAGAAGTGAAATGCAACCTACCCAAAGAAATTTCTGAAGAGTTCACTGAATTTCTAAATGAGTTAGGAACACAAGGACACTATGAAATCCTTTTTGATTCTGAACAAAAAAGACCCAAACAAGGAATTTTTGCAGATAACACAAATATTCATGTTTATCTTGCAGAGGAAGATCTAGAAAAAGAAATCAAGATTCGAATACATCTAAAACTTTACGCTAGTGAAAATTCTTATATAGAATCTAGAATTGTAGAAACAAAAGAGTTTGAAGAAGCTTATAAAGAATTTTATAAACCTTTTATAATTGGTCAAAAATTTGTTATTATTCCTAGTTGGGAAAAAGAATCTCAAGAAGGCTTGAGTTTGCTACAAAAAATTCCCAACTCTATCCCTCTTTATATGAATCCTGGACTTGCATTTGGAACGGGACATCACGAAACTA
>CALDSP010000063.1 GCA_937924465.1 uncultured Leptospiraceae bacterium | reverse complement strand
TTAATTCAAAAGGGGAACCGATTGTACAAACTGAAGAGAATGCTTTTCAAAGTGCAAAAAGAATGGATTTAGATGCTTTGATTATAGATAATAATTTATTTATTTTAAAGGAATAAATTATGAGTTTAATTCCTAAACCTTCTCTTGATGAAACTTACTTTGAACTACAGGGGGTGAATGTTTTCAATCAAACTTTCTTAAAAGTTTTAGAATTTCAAGAAGGAATAGCTGCAGTGCAAGATTCATCCGGTTGGTATCATATTGATTTAAATGGAAAGCCTTGTTATAAAAACCGCTATACAAGAACTTTTGGGTTTTATGGTGGGAGAGCTTGCGTAATAGAAGAGATGAATTATTTTCATATAACGTCCAATTTTGAAAGAGCATATCCCCAAAATTATAAGTGGTGTGGAAACTACATGGAAAACGTTTGCACTGTAAAAGATTTTGAAAACCTTTATTTTCATATTGATATTTTTGGAAATCCCATTTACAATACAAAATTTTTGTATGCAGGAGATTTTTATTGTGGTGTGGCAAGTGTAGTTTTAGAAAATAGAAAGTTTCGTCATATAACTAAAACAGGAAAATTTTTACATGAGTTTTCCGCTTTGTTTTTAGGAGTTTACCATAAAGGGTATGCAATAGCTAAGGATGAATTAGGTTGGTTTTGGATTGATAAACAAGGCAGTCCAATAACAAAAGAAAGATTTCTCTATTTAGAGCCGTTTTATAATGGAGTAGCTTTTGGGATAAATAAAGAAAATAAGCTTTGTTTAATTCAAGAAAATGGAGAAATTCAAAAAATTTAAAAACTTATTTAGGCTTTCTCATATTGCAAGTTTTACATACTTCTTTTTGTTTATAGTTTTGCATAAGATCAAGATATTCTCTAGAAACTAAAACTTCTTGTAAAGTTTTGGTTTGAATATTTCCAAATTCACCCAAAGTGTTGCGAAGTTCATTGGGAGCGCAACAAGGAGAAATTTTGCCTTCTGCTGAAATCCAAAGTTCTTTTCCTAAAAAAGGACATTCATATTCTTCGCGAACAACTGAATTGTTGTTCATACTTAAGGGAAAAAAGTTTTCAAGCTGAACTAATTTTCCATTTTTTTTTGGAAATTGCTTTTGCACTTCTAAGCATTTTTTTAGAACTTGATTCCATTTTTCTATACTTTTTTGATCTTTTCGTAAAGATTCATTTTGCATTTCTTTAGTGTGAACCCATAAATGATGTCCTTTTACACGATCAATATCCACTTCACTTGCTAGTTTAATGATCTGGGGAATTTCTTCTAAATTACTTTCCATGAATGTGAGTTGAAAGCTACAACGAGAGTAGTAACCAAAGTTTTCAAAGTATTGGTTACGGTAAGAAATATACACTTGGATGTTTTCTAAAACTTTCTCTAGTTTTGAACCAAGCATAATTTTTTCTTGGGTTTGTTTTGTTGCACCATTAAAAGAAAACTTCACGTCGGATATAATAGGAACTAAAAGTTTTGCCCAATCTTCTACACTAAAACCATGTAGTTTTGGAAAACTTGCATTTGTAGTGAGATTCATTTGAATTTGATGCTTTTTACAAAGTTCAACTATTTTTAAAAAATGTTTGTATAAAAGAGGTTCTCCCATTGTGGATGGAATTATTTCTTTGACTTTTAGTTGTTTTGCATTTTCAAAAATTTTTTCTAACCATTCTACAGGCATTCTGCGATGAGTGCCGTTCAGTTTAGTTTGAATATAATTAGAGTAAGGACTATGCTCTTCACACATTATGCAATGATAATTGCAATCTTCGGGATTTGTATCTAGCGTTAGGCGGAATAAGTTACTCATTTTATAAACTCTTTATAAATTTCTAATAATTTTTTACAATGTTCTTCTATAGAAATAACATTTCCGTCTTGAGAGTAGAGATATCCTCTTGCACCTAAGGTTTGCATGTATGTTGGATTTTCTAGAGCAAACAGCATTTGTGTTGTTAAATCTTGTTTATTTCTATGTTCAAATAAAAGTCCATTTACTTTGTGTTCAACATATTCTTTCATTCCCCCAAAATTTGCTGTAATTACTGGAATTTTACACTGTTGAGCTTCGTGAATAACCAAAGGAGAATTTTCTGCCCAAATAGATGGTACAACAATACAATTTACTTTTGAAAAAACCTCTTCTACAATTTCTTCATTTTTATATTCTCCTAAAAATTCAATAGGGTGATTCTTGGCAATATGTTTCAAATAAGCAGTATTTTGCCCCTGTTCTCTTCCAAAAATAATAAGTTTAACTGGCTTGTTTGTTTTTTGAAGTAAGTCAATAAATGCCTCAATGAGTAAGTTCACTGCTTTTGCTGGAATGTGAGTACCAATATAACCAAAGGTAAAGATTTCTGGAACTTGTTTTGGTGGATAAAGATATTGAACTGAAAAACCATAGTCTAAGTAAATAATTTTTTCTTTACTTACTCCAAATTCTTCTATAAAACGATTCATTAAATATTTAGAAGGGGCAAGTAATAAATTTACTTTATTGACTATTGCCTTTGTTTCTTGCATTCTTTTAAAGATCCATTTTTCCCAATAAGACAAATCTTCTTTTTCTGTGTTTATTCCTGTGTGAAACATTCCATAACAAATAGAAGCGCACTTTCTATTTTCTTGTTTGTCACAAGGTAAATAGTGTGCTTGTTCTCCATAATTTCTTTGTAAAAATTGACCTGTTGGACACATAAGCCAAAAATCATGTAAGGTAAAAATCATTGGGATTTGTGCCTGCTGCATAACGTCCACAATTCCAGTTGAAAGATGGTTTAAATGACCAATATGAACAATATTTGGCTTTAATTCCTTAAGCAATGTTTCAAACTTTTCGTCAAATTTAGAATTTCGAAAATTAATTTTGTCAAAACGTTTGTTTATAATATGAATGGTTAAGTTAGAATTCTTTTTTTGCTTTCGAATAGAAAAGTCGGGTAGGTAAGGATTTTCTTCTCTTGTAAAAACATGTACTTCATGATTTTTAGACAACTCATTGCATATACTTTGAGAATATACTTCTGAACCTGCATTGTATGTAGGGGGATATCCATGAATCACTTTTAATATTTTCATGATTTATTTTAAAGATAAGGATTTTTTAAGTGAATGAATCTATATTCATCATTGCAAAAGGTGCATAAGTCTGCAATTTTCTTTTCCCCTAAAAAATT